>NZ_JBFULE010000038.1:0-19821 GCF_056400485.1 Roseateles sp. P5_B10 | reverse complement strand
GTAGTAGTTCACGCCCAGGAAATCGGTCGCGGTCGCAACCGTGTCGAGGTCGCCGGCCTCCACCTTGGGCGCGGCATTTCCGGATGACGCGAGCAGCGCCAGCGTGTCTTCGGGATAGCCGCGGCCGAACAGCGGGTCGAGGAACCAGCGGTTGCGCAGGCCGTCGTGGCGCTTCAGCGCGGCGAGGTCAGCGGCGCTGTCGGAAGCGGCAGTGATGGGATGCAGGCTTAGCGTGATGCCGACCTGGGCGCCGGCCGAGTTCTTGCGGATCAGCGGGATGGCCTGGCCATGCGACAGCAGCACGTGGTGGCAGGCTTGCATCGCATCGGCCAGGCTCTTGCCGCCGGGCGCATGCACGCCCTCCCAGTAGCCCATCATGCAGGAGCACCAGGGTTCGTTGTGCGTGATCCAGTGCTTGACACGGTCGCCCAGGCGGCGCGTGACGATGTCGGTGTATTCGAGGAAGGCGCCGACCGTGTCGCGCGAGAGCCAGCCGCCTTGCTCCTGCAGCGGCTGCGGCAGGTCCCAGTGGTAGAGCGTGGCCCAGGGGTCCAGGCCGCGCTCCAGCATGCCGTCCACCAGCCGGTCGTAGAAGGCCAGGCCCGCTTCGTTCACGGCGCCCCGCCCTGCAGTTCCGTTTGGAAGAATGCGCGGCCAGGCGATGGAGAAGCGGTAGGCGTTGACGCCCAGAGCCTTCGCCATGTCCAGGTCCTGCGGGAACAGGTGGTAATGGTCGCAGGCCACCAGCGCGTTGGAGCCGTCGCGGATGCGGCCGGGCTCGCTGCAGAAGCGGTCCCAGATGGACTCGCCCTTGCCGTCCTCGCGGCCGGCGCCCTCGATCTGGAAGGATGAGGTGGACACGCCCCAACGGAAGTCGGCGGGGAAGTCTTGGCGTTTCGGGGCGGTGTTGGAGCTCATGCTTCGAATGGGAGGCGCCGGCAGCGCGGCCGGCGCGGGTTCAGGGAACTGGGAAATCGATCAGAACTTGTACGTGCCGCCGATCAGGAACTGGCGGCCATAGGACGTGTATCGCTCAGGCAAGGTAGCGTTGGGATCGACGGAACCGGTGGAGACACCGACGCGGGTGCGATAGGGCTCGTCACGCAGATTGTTGACCTGCAGCGTCAGCGACAGACCCTTGAAGAGGCCCGATTCGAACGCGTAACCGATCTGCGCGTCGATGATGGTTTCACTGGAGATCATGCTCGGCACGTTCTCGCCAAAGGTGCCGCGCACCGTCGTCACGAAGGGCGAGCGATGGCGGCTGCCGATGCGCGCCGAGATACCGTCGCGTTCGTAATAGACGGTGAAGTTGGTCGCCTTGCCCGACAGACCATCCAAAGGTTTGCTGACGTCATTGCCCTCGTGCAGCGAGCTGCGCGTGTCCGAGTAGCTCAGGCTCACGCCGATGCCGTCCAGCGCCGAGCTGATCAGGCCGCCGTCCAGCGAACCACTCAGCTCGGTGCCGGCGATCATCCCGCCGCCGCCGTTGGACTGGGTAGTCAACGTGCCGATGTTGCTGTAAGGCGTGAAGGCCGTCGGGTTGGGAAAGCCGGTGAAGTCGAAGTCGATGGACTGCGAGTAGACGAAGTTCTTGATGTTCTTGTGGAAGACCGCGGCCGCCACATAGCTGCGCTTGCTGAAGTAGTGCTCCACGGACAGGTCCACCGCGTCGGCGCGCCAGGGCTCCAGCTTGGGGTTGCCGCCATTGGCCGACCACAGATGCGGCTCGGTCGTGCTGACGTTGATGCCAGCGAAGCCGGCGCGCATGTCCTCCATGTTCGGCCGCGCCAGCACCTTGGCCAGACCGAAGCGCACGATGGTGTTGGCAGTCACGTCGGCGGCGATGTTGAGGCTGGGCAGCGTGTCGGTGTAGCTGGTGCCGCCGGTGGCAGGTTCGGTCGCGTTGGTCTTGCCGTTCCAGAACAGGCCGTCGCTCCACTGCTTGGCATGCACGACGCGCAGGCCAAAGCTGCCGTGGATGGGCACGCCCCAGTCGAACTCGAAGCCGAGCTTGGCGTGGGCGGCCGTGACCTTCTCGTGCACCTGCCAGATGCGGCCCGGCGCCTGGTCGGCCGAGGTGGGCACCACGTCGTACAAGCTCAGAGCGCTCGGCAGGTCGAAATTGACCATGCGGATATTGCTGCCGGCAAAGCCCAGGTCTGTCGGCGAGCGCAGCAGCGCGGACGGAATCAGCATCGGCGCGCGGCCGTTCTTGAGGTTGTAGTTCACCTCGGTGCGGTTCATGTCCTTGTCGCGCTCGGAGTAGTCCAGCCCACCCTCGATGTTGCTGAGCCAGCTGTCGAAGTTGCGGCCCGCCGTCAGCTTGAGCGCCTTGATCTGGTCGCGCACCTTGGGGAACTGGCTGCGGCCGTCGCGGCCCCAGTTGGCGAGGTCGGTCAGGTAGACGCTCTTGCCGTCGCCGAAGTCGAAGGTCGGCGCGAAGGTGGAGCGACCGTCGCCGGTGACGATGTTGGCCTGCCCCAGGCTGACACGGCTCAGCGAGCCCGCCTGCACTTCCGCGTTCTGCTCGTCGCGCTTGGCCTTGGACCAGCTCAGGTCTCCCACCAGCTTCCAGTCAGCCAGCTTCAGCTCGTTGTTCCAGCCGATGGCGCGGATGTCGTCCTGGCGCTTGTTGAAGGTCGTCAACGCCACCGGCGTGGTGTTGTTGACGATGCCGCTGGTGACGATCTTGTCGCCGTTGACCACCGTCGTCTGCGCATTGCTCCAGGTCGCACCCGACCAGGTCGACATGTCGGACATCACCGTGCGGCGCGCCTCGGTCTGGTCGAACTTGGAGTAGTAGAGGTCCAGCGTGCTGTGGAAATCGGCATTGGGCTTGTACTCGAGCACGCCCATCAGGCCGTCACGCTTCTGGCGCGACGAGGCGGCACCCAGCTCGAAGCCCTGCAGCGCGACGGCGTCCGTGGGCACGCYGGGCAGTGGTGCGCCCCAGTTGTTGGTGTTGGCCCACCACCAGCTCTTGTAGTGCTTTTCCTGGTTGGGCGAGTCCAGATGCGCAAAGCCGACGGCCGCGCCCCAGGTGCGGTCGGCCGACTGCGTCACATACGAGGCGCTCAGGCGGTTGCCGTTGCCCGAGATCTCGGGGTTCAGCGAGCCATTGGAATTGCGCTCCATGCGCGCACCGACGACGCCGCGCGAGGTCGCGAAGTCCAGCGGGCGCAGCGTCTTCATGTTGACTGTGCCCGACAGGCCTTGCGCCGACAGGCTGGCGTCCGGCGTCTTGTAGACGGTGGCGGCGTTGATCAGCTCCGACGGGAACTGGTCGTACTCCACCGAGCGGTTGTCGCCCGTGGAGACGATCTCGCGGCCGTTCAGCAGCGTCACGCCATAGCGCGGCGCCATGCCGCGGATGCTGATGACGGACGAGCGCCCGGCCACGCGCTGAGCCGTCAGGCCGGGCAGGCGCGAGATCGCGTCGGCGATGGACACGTCGGGCAGCTTGCCAATGTCCTCGGCCGAGACGGATTCGACGATGGCATCGGCGTTGCGCTTGGTGCTGATCGAGGATTCCAGGCTGGCGCGAAAGCCGGTGACCGTCACGGTGTCGAGCTTCTGCTCGCCCGCCGGCGCGGTCTGGGCCAGTGCCAGCGCCGATGCGCCCAGCAGGCCGACGCAGACGGCAATGGGCGTGAGGCGATTGCGCCGCTGGGGCGAAGTTGGGGCGATGGTGCGCACTGCCGCACGCTGAGCTTGCTTGAGCATTTCTTTCGTCTCCTGGTTCGTCTTGTTCGCTGCTCGGCCGGCTTTTTGGGTGGCGATGCCTCCGCGCTCCTTGGCGGTGTCGGCATCAAAATTGGAACCGGTTCCAAACACGGCGCAAATCTAATGCGCCACAGTCGGGGCTGTCAATCTCGCCGGCCCGGGGGTTGACGTTTTTTTGCTTCACCCACTACCGTCGCGCTCCCAACGGACACTCCACGATGACTCGCTCAACCGCACTTCTCGCTGCCCTGCTTGCCCTGGCGACCATGGCCGGCGCGGCCGAAACCGATGCCGTCGTGCAGGCCTGGCCGGCCCGCAAGCCCGTGCGGGATGCGGCACTCGAGGCCAAGGTCGAGGCCGCGCTGAAGAACTTGACCCTGCGCCAGAAGATCGGCCAGATGACCCAGCCCGAGATCCGCGCGATCACGCCGGAGCAGGTGCGCGAGTACGCCATCGGCACCATCCTGAACGGCGGTGGGGGCTGGCCGGGCCAGGACCGCGCGGCCACGCCGGCGCAGTGGCGCGAGCTGTCCGAAAAGTTCCAGGCCGCGGCCCTGCAGGCCACGCCGGGCATCCCGCTGATCTGGGGCACCGACGCCGTGCACGGCCACAACAATGTGCGCGGCGCGACGCTCTTCCCACACAACATCGCGCTCGGCGCGACGCGTGACGCCGACCTGGTGCGCGACATCGGCCGCGCCACGGCGCGCGCCATCCGCGCCTCGGGCCTGCACTGGGCCTTCGCGCCTACGCTGGCTGTCGTGCAGGACGTGCGCTGGGGCCGCACCTACGAGAGCTTCGGCGTCGATCCGGCCCTGGTGAAGCGCCTCGGCCAGGCCTCGGTGGAAGGCTTGCAGGACGGCATGAAGGAGGGCCGCGGCGTGCTGGCGACTGCCAAGCACTACCTCGGCGATGGCGGCACGCGCCGCGGCATCGACCAGGGCGTGACGCAGGCTTCGCCGGCCGATCTCGCCAATGTGCACGGCGCGGGCTACCTGGGTGCGCTGGACGCCGGCGTGCTGACCGTCATGACCTCCTTCAGCAGCTGGACCGACAGCGCTGGCTACGTCGAGCACGGCAAGATGCATGGCAACGCCGTGCTGATGACCGGCGTGCTGAAAGACCGCCTGGCCTTCGACGGCCTCATCGTCAGCGACTGGGACGGCGTCGGCCAGGTGCCCGGCTGCACGCCCGAGGACTGCCCTGCCGCCATCAACGCCGGCATCGACGTCGTCATGGTGCCCTTCCACTGGAAGGCCTTCTTCGACAACACCCTGCGGGCTGCCGAGCAGGGCAGGATCCCGATGGCCCGCATCGACGACGCAGTGCGCCGCATCCTGCGCGTGAAGTTCAGCATCGGCATGCAGCCGGCCGTGCCCGCCACGGTCGAGGCGATGCAGGCGCCCGAGCTGGCGCGCCGCGCGGTGCGCGAGTCGCTGGTGCTGCTGAAGAACAAGCCCGGCCTGCTGCCGCTCAAGGGCACGGCCCGCGTGCTCGTTGTCGGTACCGCGGCCGACAGTCTGGCCCACCAGAGCGGCGGCTGGAGCGTGACCTGGCAGGGCCGCGACACGAGCAATGTCGACTATCCGCAAGGCACGTCGCTGCTGGCGGCATTGCGGCAGCGCCTGGGTGCCGCGCAGGTCACCTTCGACGCTGACGGCAGCAAGAGCGATCCGAAGAACTTCGATGCCGTCGTCGCCGTGCTCGCCGAGACGCCCTATGCCGAGGGCGAGGGCGATGTGCGTATCACCGAAAACCTGCGCTTCAGCCGTCGCCATCCCAAGGACGCGGAAGTGCTGCAGCGGGTCGCCGGCCGCGGCAAACCCGTCGTCACGCTGCTGTACTTGGGCCGGCCGCTCTATGTGAATGACCTGGCCAACAAGAGCGATGCCTTCATTGCCGCGTGGCAGCCCGGCACCGAGGGCGCCGGCTTGGTCGACGTGCTGGTGGAACCGACCGCCGGCAAGGCCTGGCCGGGCTTCACCGGCCGCCTGTCCTTCCCCTGGCCGGCAGGCCCCTGCCAATTCAGCAGCCACGAAGCCAGGTCCTGGTGGCCGGTCGGGGGCGGCCTGAGTGGCAAGGAAACCCAGGCAAATACCAAGCCCCTGCCCGAGCCGGCAGACCCCGCCCCGATCTGCCCCCTGTGATTCAATCCGCCCCAACAAAAGCAGAGGGCGAATGGCAACGATCAAGGACGTAGCGCGGCTGGCCGGTGTGGGCGTGGGCACCGCCTCTCGCGTCATTAGCGGAAACGGTTCCGTCGCGCCAGCCACGGCTGAGCGCGTGCGCAAGGTCATTGCCCAGCTGAAGTTCCGGCCCTCGCACACCGCGCGTTCGCTGGGCGCTGGCACGTCCAAGCTGATCGGCGTCTACATCCCCTTCCTGCGCGGCACCTACTACACGCCCATCCTGCGCGCCATCGACCTGGTGTTGCGCGCGCAAGGACTGCACATGGTGGTGGCCTTCGGCGAGGGCATCGAGGACGAACGCGTCGAGACCAACGACGGCATGCGCTTTTTGCTGGACCGCGACTGCGACGGCCTCATCGTGCTGTCCAACGCGCTGCAGGACGAGGACCTCAAGGCCCTGGGCCCGGCGGCGCGCCAGGTCGTCGTGCTGAACCGCCATTTCGACCGCATCAAGGACCAATGCTTCACGGCCGACCACGTGCAGGGCGGCGTGCAGGCGGCGCGCGCCCTGCTGCAGCACAAGCACAAGGACATCGCCGTCGTCTCGGGCCCGACCACCTCGCCTGACAACGTGGCGCGCCTGAATGGCTTCATGGGCGAGCTGGCGCTGCGCGGGCTGGACACGTCCAAGATCCTGACCGTGCCCGGCGACTTTTCCAATCAGGCCGGCTGGGATGCGGCAGAGGTGCTGCTCAAGCAAAAGCGCCTGCCCTCTGCCGCGTTCTGCGCCAATGATGAGATGGCCATCGGCCTGCTGGCGCATTTCCAGGAACGCGGCGTGTCGGTGCCACACGAGGTTTCGGTGCTGGGCTATGACGACTCTCCCAGCGCCGAATTCGCGGCGCCGCGCCTCACATCGGTGCACATCCCGAGCCACGAGGTCACGCTGGCCGGCCTGCACTGGCTGCTGAACCGCTGCTACGGGCAGCAGCTGCCCATCTCGCGGCAGTTCGACATCACCGTCACCTGGCGCGCCTCCGTAGCAGCACCCCCTTCGCGCAAACGAAGCTGAGGCCACAATCCGGTTTGGTTACTTTTCACCAAACCCATGCCTCAACGCGTCCTGACCGGCATCACCACCACCGGCACCCTGCATCTCGGCAATTACGTCGGCGCCATCCGCCCGGCGATCGAAGCCAGCCGCGCGCCCGGCGTGGAGAGCTTCTTCTTCATGGCCGACTTCCACGCGCTGATCAAGTGCGACGAGCCGGACCGCCTGGCCCATTCCAGCCGCGCCATCGCCGCGACCTGGCTGGCTGCCGGCCTGGACGCCGAACGCGTCACCTTCTACCGCCAGAGCGATGTGCCCGAGATCCCCGAGCTCACCTGGCTGCTGACCTGCGTGACGGCCAAGGGCCAGATGAACCGGGCCCATGCCTACAAGGCTGCCGTGGACGCGGCCGTGGCTGCCGGCGAGGAGCCGGATGCCAACGTCAGCATGGGCCTGTTCAGCTACCCGGTGCTGATGGCGGCCGACATCCTGATGTTCAACGCGCACAAAGTGCCTGTGGGCAAGGACCAGGTCCAGCACATCGAGATGGCGCGCGACGTGGCCCAGCGCTTCAATCACCTGTTTGGCCGGGGCAAGGAGCTGTTCACTGCCCCAGAGGCCGTGACTGATGCCGAGATGGAGCTGCTGCCGGGGCTGGACGGCCGCAAGATGAGCAAGAGCTATGACAACGTCATCCCTCTCTTCGAAGGCGGCAGCGCGGCGCTGAAGGAGGCCGTTGCGCGCATCGTCACCGATTCCAAGCTGCCCGGCGAGCCCAAGGACCCGCAGGGCCAGGCCCTGGTCACCATCTACGACGCTTTCGCGACCACCGAGCAGCGCGCCGCCTTCCGCGCGGCCCTGCGCGGCGGCCTGGGCTGGGGCGAGGCCAAGCAGCAGCTCGTGAACCTGATCGAAGGCCAGATCGGCCCGATGCGCGAGCGCTATGCCCACCTGATGGCCCACCCCGAGCAGCTCGAAGCCACGCTGCAGGCCGGCGCCGCCAAGGCCCGCGCCATCGCGGTTCCCTTCCTGAAGCAATTGCGCGAGGCCTGCGGCCTGCGGCCCTACACGTCCACCGCTACGACAGCCGCTACCAAGACAGAGAAGGCCGCACTGCCGGTCTTCAAGCAATACCGCGAGGCGGACGGCAAGTTCTACTTCAAGCTGCTGTCGGCGGGTGGCGAGCTGCTGCTGCAGAGCAGTGGCTTCGAACAGGGCCGCGATGCCGGCCAATGGGTCGCCCGGCTGAAGCGCGAAGGTCTTGTGGCCGATGCGCCGGTGCAGCGCGAAGCCAGCGACGCCGCCATCACGGCCGCCCTCGCCGCCTTCCAGGAAGACTGACGTGGCCGACATCACCGAACTGCTGATCGGCACTTCGCGTGGTGACGCGGCGTCCCTGCAGCAGCTCTACGCCCTGCTCTACCCCGAGATCAAGCGCGTCGCCCGCATCCGCCTGGCGCAGAGCGGCCCGAGCGGCAGGTCGGCCGGCCTGAACACCACCGCCCTGGTGCACGAGGGCTTTCTGCGCATGGCCGACCAGCAGGGCCTGCAGGGCGAGACGCGCGGCCAGTTCTTCGCCTACGTCGGCCGGGTGCTGCGCTCCGTCGTCATCGACCACCTGCGCACCGAAGGCCGCGACAAGCGCGGCGGCGACGCCGTCATGGTCACGCTGTCCGCGGCCGACGACGTGGCCGCCGTGCAGAGCACGGCCGTCGACATGCTGGGCCTGGACCAGGCCCTGGAGCGCATGAAGGCCCTGGACAACGGTCTGTACGAGCTGATCGAGATGGTGGGCTTCGCCGGTCTGTCCATCGCCGAGGTGGCGGCGGTGCGGGGCCTGTCCACGCGCAGCATCAACCGCGAATTGCTGAAGGCGCGCGCCCTGCTGCAGGAGCTGCTCGGCGACCCGCCCAACTCCGTCTACTGATGAACTCGGGCTTGCAGTCCTCGGACTGGCAGCAGCTGTCGGCGCTGTTCGACGAGCTCGCCGAGCTGCCCGCCGCGACACGGGCCGAGCGCCTGGCTGCGTTGCAGCCGCCCGAACTGGCCGCGCGGCTGTCGCGCATGCTGGCGTCCCTGCCCGAGGACGAAGACACGGACGCCACCGTCCTCGTCGACATGCCGGGCTACAACACCCGCCTGGTCGCCGCGCTGAGCGAGCCGACGCTCTCCACCACCACACCTGCCCGCCCCGGCGACCGCCTGGGCTCCTGGTGCCTGGCCGAACCCCTCGGCGAGGGCGGCATGGGCCAGGTCTGGCGGGCCGAGCGGGCCGATGGCCTCTACCAGGGCGAGGCCGCCATCAAGCTGCTGCGCGGCGACCGCGCCGGCCCTGGCCTGACTGCTCGTTTCGCCCGCGAGCGCGCCCTGCTCGGCCGGCTGACCCACCCAGGCATCGCCCGCATGCTGGACGCCGGCGAGCAGGACGGCCGCGCCTACCTCGTGCTGGAGTACGTGGTGGGCCGCACGCTGTCCGAGCACGTGCGCGCACACAACCTTGGCCTGGTGGCGCGCGTGAAGCTGCTGCTGGAGGTGGCGCGCGCCGTCGAACATGCCCATGCCCAGCTCATCTTGCACCGCGACCTCAAGCCCGGCAACGTCATGGTGGACGAGCAGGGCAATGCCAAGCTGCTGGACTTCGGCATCGCCGGCCTGCTCGACGACTCCGGCCGTCAGTCCGACCATCAGCTGACGCAGATCACCGGCCGGCGCCTGACGCCGGCCTACGCGGCGCCCGAGCAGATCACCGGCGAGGCCGTGGGCGTGGCCAGCGACATCTATTCGCTGGGCGTGATGCTCTACGAACTGGCCAGCGGCGACCTGCCTTTCGGCAAGCGCGGCCTGGGCCGCACGGCTCTGGAGCATGCCGTGCTGCACGGCCAGGCCCAGCGCATCACCCGTTCCACGCGCACGACCGGCTCGGCCGACAGCGCCGGCGATGAGGCCGGCCCCGGCCGCCCCCTCGATGCGGACCGGGCGGCGGGCGACCTGGAGGCCGTCGCCGCCAAGGCGTTGCGCAAGAACCCGGCCGAACGCTATACCAGCGTCGGCAACTTCATCGACGACCTCGAGCACTGGCTGGCCCAGCGCCCGGTCAGCGTGCGTGCCGAGGACTGGCAGCATCGCGTGCGCCTCTGGCTGCACCGCAATGCCGCGCTGGCGGTCGGCGCCACGCTGGTGTTCGCGGCCCTCAGCCTGGGCCTGGCCGTCAGCCTCTGGCAGCGGCACGAGGCCCAGGCCGCAGCGCGCGAGTCCGAGCAGGTCACGGGTTATCTGGCGGAGCTGCTCGGCGCGGCCAGCCCCGATCAGAACGGCGGCCGCCAGCCCACCGTGGTGGAACTGCTGGACCGCAAGCGCCAGGAGCTGGCCACGCGCTTCAACGACCAGCCCGAGGTCAAGGACCGTGTCTTCGACACGCTGGTCAAGACCTATTTCGCGCTGCAGCGCTTCGACGTCGCGGCGCCGTTGGCTGAAGCGCGCCTGGCCCACGCCCGCCAGGCCTTCGGTGAAAACGACCCACGCACCGAAGACGCCGCCGTCTCTCTGGCCGGCCTGCACACCGCCGTCGCCGGCGGCCAGCCCGTCATCGACCTGCTGGAGCCCCTGCTGCCCCGCTGGGACAGCCGCTACGGGCCGCTGAGCGAGAAATCCCACAGCCTGCGCCTGCACCTGCTGACGGCCTACGGTCGCCTGGGCCGCTTCGCCGATGCCGAGCGCGAACTGGCGCTGGCCAAGCGCTCCAACGACGCGATCTATGCCAAGAACCCCTTCGAGCATGCGCGCTTCGCGACCTACGAGAACGTGCTCTATGTCTACGAGGGCCGGCTGCGCGAGGCCGAGCGCTCGCTGGAGGCAGCCAGGCCGTTCTGGAACCCGCAGGAGGCCGAGCGCATCCGCCCGGCCCTGGTGCTGGAGCGCAACCTGGCCTTCGTGCGCTGGCGGATGGCGCGCGAGAGCGCGGCCGACGCCACGGCGCGCAGCGATGATTTGATCCGCCGCTGGGACGCCATCGCGCGCCCCGGCAAC
Source organism: Roseateles sp. P5_B10 (assembly GCF_056400485.1). NCBI lineage: Bacteria > Pseudomonadati > Pseudomonadota > Betaproteobacteria > Burkholderiales > Sphaerotilaceae > Roseateles > Roseateles sp. P5_B10. The sequence continues at coordinate 8,889 of NZ_JBFULE010000038.1, read as the reverse complement.
CACGCCAGCACGCTGATGCGCCAGTTGCTGGCCGTCTACCTGCAGCAACTCGGCGAGTTCGGCGCGGCCCTGGCCCAGCTGGAGAAGGCCCAGGCCGAGACCGAGGCCGCCGGCGCCGACGACGCAGTGACCGGCCTGCTGCGCCGCACCCAGTTGCTGGAGGCCCGCGTGCTGGCCGCCGGCCGCGCCGACGCGGCCAGCCTGCGCGCCGCCGCCCAGGCCCTCGCCGGGCTGGATGCCGCGCCGCTGATCGGTGACGTGCGCCGCGCCGATGGCCTGCTGACGCTCTCGCGCATTGCCATCGCGCCCGGCGCCGGCGAGGCTGGCCAAGCGCTGGCGCGCGATGTCGAGCACCGCCTGAACACGCTGCGTCCGCTGCTCGCCGAGTCCCGCAACCTGGCCAGCCGCATTGATCTCTTCAAGAGCCGCCTGGCCGGCACGCCGGCGGCCTCGCTGGCGGGCACGCGCATCCGCGTGGCCTACTTCGACGGCCTGCCCGAACCCCAGGGCCTGCCCGAGTGGGCTGCCCGCCTGCAGCTGGCCTGCGCGCTGCGCGCGGCCGGCGAGCCCTGGCAGGAAACGCTGACGCGCGCCGAAGCCTCACGCCCGACCAATCTCGCCGAGCTGACGCCTGCGCCGCATCCGCTGACCGAGGTGGCCGCACAACTCGCGGCAGGCACGGCAGCCGCCGATTGCGACTGGCGTTTCTAGAGCCATGCCTCTAGGCACTGTGGGTAGCGCGTCACGCCGCAGGGTGTTTACCCGGGGGAAGGGCCGCTTTGCAGGCGGTTAACTTTGCGGCTCCCGAAAAGAATCCCCCCGAGGAGACACGCCCATGGCCACCATCGCCGCCGACCAGCTCGCCCTGCAACGCCTGTATCACTGGGAGCGCACCGCCGGCAGCACCGTCACGCTGACACAACCCATGGGCGGGCCTGAGGTCAAGGACTTCACCTGGGCCCAGGTCAGCGACCAGGTGCGCCGCATGGCCGCTTTCCTCAAGGCCAAGGGCGCCGCCGAGGGCTGGCCAGCCGACGCCAAGGTGGCGATGCTGTCCAAGAACTGCGCCTGGTGGCTGATGACCGACCTCGCCATCTGGATGGCCGGTTATGTCTCCGTGCCGCTGTACCCGACGCTGGCGGCCGACACCATCACGCAGATCCTCACGCACAGCGAGGCGCGCTTCATCTTCATCGGCAAGCTCGACGGCTGGGAAGGCATGAAGCCGGGCGTGCTGCCGAGCCTGCCCGGCGCCAGCTACGCGCTGTCGCCCGACGACGTGAAGAAGAACTATGAGGGCTGGGACGCCATCTGCGCCCGCACCGAGCCGCTCAAGGGTGAAGTCACGCGCGGCGCCGACGAGCTCTGCACCTTGATCTACACCTCGGGCACGACGGGCAACCCCAAGGGCGTCATGCACAACTTCGGCGCCTTCGCCTGGGCCATCGCCGAAGGCCTGGCGCGCTTCCCGATGAGCGGCCAGGACCGCATGATGTCCTACCTGCCGCTGGCCCACGTGGCCGAGCGCGTGCTCGTCGAGCACAGCTGGCTGAAGGTCGGGCTCAAGGTGTTCTTCGCCGAATCGCTGGACACCTTCACCGCCGACCTGCAGCGCGCGCGGCCCACCATCTTCTTCAGCGTGCCGCGCCTTTGGGTCAAGTTCCAGCAGGGCGTGCAGGCCAAGATGCCACCGCAGAAGATGAACAAGCTGCTGCGCCTGCCCATCATCGGCGGCCTGGTGCGCAAGAAGGTCCTCAAGGCGCTGGGCCTGGACCAGTGCCGCATCGCCGTCGGCGGTGCCGCGCCCATGCCGGTGGCGCTGCTGGAGTGGTATGGCATGCTGGGCCTGCACATCAACGAGGGCTACGGCATGACCGAGAACCTGGCGCTGTCGCACATGACGATGCCGGGCAAGAACCAGCGCGGCACGGTCGGCCCGGCCTATGGCGGCGTGCAGACCCGCATCGATCCCGCCAATGGCGAGCTGCAGATGCGCAGCCCGGCGCTGATGATGGGCTACTTCAAGGAGCCGGGCCTGACCGCCGACGCGCTGACCGCCGATGGCTGGCTGCACACCGGCGACAAGGTGACCCAGGACGGCGACGGCTGCGTGCGCATCACCGGCCGCGTGAAGGACCTGTTCAAGACCAGCAAGGGCAAGTACGTCGCCCCGGCGCCCATCGAGGACAGGCTGGGCATGAACCCCAACATCGAGGCCTGCTGCGTCGCGGGGGCCAACATGGGCCAGCCGCTGGGCATCGCCATGCTGTCACCGCAGGGCCTGCAACGCGCCAGCTCCGAGGCCGAACGCACGGCGCTGATGGCCGAGCTGAGCAAGCACCTGGACGACGTCAACGCCCGTCTGGACCCGCACGAACAGCTCGACACCCTGGTGCTGATCAAGACGCCCTGGACGGTGGACAACGGCTTCATCACGCCGACCTTCAAGGTCAAGCGCAACCGCATCGAGGAGGCCTATGCGGGCAAGTTCGATGCGTGGGTGGGCAAGCGCGCCAAGGTGTCGTTCGGGGACTGAGCGCGCAGGCCCGCCGCTGAGGCAGCTGGCCTGCGCGAGTGCCGCGCCTCAATCCGGCAACGAGAATGCGTACAGCTTGCTGTTCGGCGTGCCGAAGCCGAAGTTGCTGTAGCCCGAGCCCCAGTAGAGCGTGCCGTCGGCGATGGCCGCGCCCGACAGGCAGGAGCCGCCGCTCGGATAGCTCCACAGGATGGCGCCGTTCGCGCCGTTCATCGCGTACATGCGGCCGCTGGCATCCAGCGAGCAAGCGTAGACAACGCCATTGGCCGTCGTCACCGGGCCCGAGGGGCCGCCGCCGATACCGCCCGGCGGCAGCGGGTCGAGCGTCTGCCATAGCGTCGCACCGGTGGCCGCGTCGAGGCCGAACCAGGCGCCTCGCGTCGTCGGCGCGCTGGCGCCTGTCGGCATCCACGGCACCCCGTTGCTGTTGGCGTTGGCCGTGTAGATGCGCGTGCCGTCCGTCGCCGAACCCCACTGCAGGCCGCCCGCCGTGCCCCCTGGGCCGGCCTGGGTGACCCAGGCCACGGCGCCGGTGTCCGGGTTCAGCGCCCAGTACTGGCCGCTCTTCTGCCCGAGGCCCAGCAGCTCCACCGGCTTGCCTTTGCCGGCCTTGGACTTGAACAGCGCCGGCGCCTGGCCAAAGTCGTAGTCCGGGCCTGCCGGCGACGGGCAGTTGTCGCCGTCGCCGAAGAAGGGGATGCAATCCACCGTCCAGGCGTCATAGGGGATGGCACGGGTCGCCCAGCGCACGGCCCCCGTCTTCATGTCGAGGGCGAGGACGCTGTCGAAATAATCGTTCGCCGGCAGGCAGGCGGCCTTGGCCACCGGATCGGCACCTGCGGCCGACACGCAGGCCAGCACGGGCGGCGGCACCGAGTAGTTGTTGCCGGTGGCGATGTAGACCGCGCCGCGCGAGGTATCGACGGCAGGCGAGCTGCCCCAGACGGCGTTGCCGGTGTAGCCGGCCGGCGCGAGCGTCGTCCGCCAGCGGATGGCGCCGGTTTTCAGGTCCAGGGCCAGCATGCTGCCGCGGAAGGACAGCTGGTAGCCCGGCACGAAGGCGGCAAGGGCCTCCTCCTGCGACGCGACGCCGACGAAGACCCGGTCGCCATGGATGGTGGCCGACTGCGTGATGATGGCCGCGAAATGCGGATCGGCCTGGGTGCTCCAGGCCAGCGCCCCGGTGTCCTTGTCGAAGGCCAACACCCGGCCACCAGGGCCGCCGCCCGCCAGGATGGAACCCTGGGTGCCGATGACCACCTTGCCGCCGCCCAGAGCCGGCGTGGCGCGGGCCTTGTCGCGGGGAATGCCCGTTACCGAAGGCAGGTAGACGGCCCAACGCACGCTGCCATTGCTGCGGTTGACCGCATAGAGATAGCCGGCCCAGTCGGGCACATAGACCGTGTCGCCATCCACGGCCGGCGTGGCCGAAACGTCGCCCGCCGTGGTCAACGCCCATTTGACGGCCAGTTGATTGACATTGCCAACGCCCAGCTTGTGCTCGGACGGTTGGCTGCGTGTGTTCTCGCGGTCGCCCCCCGCACTGCTCCATTCACTGCCCTGCGCCGCTGCTGCCACCAGCGGCAGGGCCAGCGCCACTGCCGCAAGGAGGGTGCGCGTCGGCGCGGTCGGCTCTCGAAAACAGGTCGTCTTCTTCATGGAAGTTCTCCGTTCCTTGTTGGCGATGCCCGATGAACGGGCCGTGGAACGGGTGGGCATCGCGCAACCCGCCACAGCAGACGCTTGGCGCCACGCGGCGACAAGGCGAAAGGGCATCAGAGGACGCTGCAGCGGGGCAGGCATCGGGGCATACCCGTCGCCGTCCTCTGGGTTGAGGACGATCGCTAGCTGCGCCAGTAATCGGCCCGCCCGTAATGCGCGCGCAGATGCTCCACCCACAGCCTTGTCCTCAGCGGCAGATGGCGTGACTGCGGGAACACGGCGTAGATGCCGTTGGGCGGCGCCGCAAAGGTGTCCAGCACGCTGACGAGGCGCCCTGCCGCGAGGTCGGCCTCGACCTCCCAGGTGCTGCGCCAGGCCAGGCCCATGCCGTCCACGCACCAGTCGTGCAACACCTGGCCATCGCTGCAATCGAGCCGGCCAACCGGCCGTAGGTGCTGAACGGCGCCGTCGATCTGGAAGGCCCAGCCGCGCACCTGGCTGGCCTCAGAGCTCAACGTCAGGCAGGCATGGCGGCCGAGTTCATCGGGGTGCTTCGGCGTGCCGGCGCGCTTCAGATAGCCGGGGGCGGCCACACACAGCCGCCGGTTGTCGGCCAGCCGCGTGCTGACCAGGCTGGAGTCCGGCAGGTCACCCACACGTACGGCACAGTCGAAGCCCTCGTGGACGATGTCGATGACGCGGTCGCTGAGGTTGAGCGACAGGCTGAGGTCGCCATGCTCGGCGAGAAAGCCCGGCACCAGCGGCGCAACATGCCTGCGGCCGAAACCGGCAGGCGCCGTCACGCGCAGATGGCCACTGGCCTTGAGGCCGCCGGCACTGACGGCAGCTTCCGCATCGGCCAGCGAGGCGATCAGGCGCTGGCAGTCCTCCAGGAAGGCCTGGCCCTCGGACGTCAGCGTCAGCCGCCGCGTCGTACGCAGCATCAGCTTGACGCCCAGGCGCGCCTCCAGCGCGTCCAGCCGCCGGCCCATGACGGCAGGCGCGACGCCCTCGGCCTGGGCCGCCGCCGTCAAGCTGCCCTTGCCCACGACAAGGACGAAGGACTCCATCTGCTTGAGCTTGTCCATGCCCCGGATTGTGCTGGGCGACAGACGCAAAGACAGGGGTTTCATGAAGGATCTTTGCGTTTTTGTCACAGATGAATGGCGTGCTCCGCAGCGAATCCCGACACGCGACGCAGCTAGATTGGCGACATTCGTTGTTGCCTTCTCGCAGGAGTCCCGCCATGCCTCGCACCACCCTCCACCGCCTGCAGGTCGATGCCGACCTGGCCCGCTTCATCGACACCGAGGTGCTGCCCGGCACCGGCGTTTCGGCTGACGCCTTCTGGGCCGGCTTCAGCCGGATCGCCCATGAGCTGGCGCCGATGAACCGCGCGCTGCTGGCCGAGCGCGACCGCCTGCAGGCCGAGCTGGATGCCTGGYACGAGGCCCATCCCGGCCCCATCACCGACATGCCGGCCTACCGCGGCTTCCTGCAGCGCATCGGCTACCTCGTCGAGCCGCCCGCCCAGGTGCAGGCGACCACCGCCAACGTCGATGCCGAGCTGGCCCTGCAAGCCGGCCCCCAGCTCGTCGTGCCCATCCTGAACGCCCGCTATGCGCTGAACGCGGCCAACGCGCGCTGGGGCTCGCTGTACGACGCGCTCTACGGCACCGACGCCATCTCCGAGGCCGACGGGGCCACGCGCGACGGTGGCTACAACCCGGTGCGCGGCGCCAGGGTCATTGCCTTCGCCCGCCAGGTGCTGGACCAGGCCGCACCGTTGGCCGAAGGCTCGCACAGCCAGGCGGTGGCCTACCGCATCGAGGGCGACCAGCTCTCCGTCACGCTGGCCTCGGGCGACGTGACCGGCCTGGCCAACGCGGCCACCTTCGCCGGCTACCAGGGCGCCCCTGATGCGCCCAGCAGCGTGCTGCTGGTGCACCATGGCCTGCACCTGGACGTGCGCGTCGATCGCAGCACGCCCATCGGCAAGACCGACCCGGCCGGCATCGCCGACGTGGTGCTGGAGTCCGCGCTGTCCACCATCCTCGACCTGGAGGACTCGGTCGCCGCCGTCGACGCCGAGGACAAGCTGCTGGCCTATCGCAACTGGCTGGGCATCCAGCTGGGCACGCTGACCGAGGAAGTGGCCAAGGGCGGCAAGAGCTTCACGCGCCGCCTGAACGCCGACCGCGTCTACACGGCGCCCGGTGGCGGCACGCTGACGCTGCATGGCCGCTCCCTGATGTTCGTGCGCAATGTCGGCCACCTGATGACCAACCCGGCCATCCTGCTGGGAGGTGACCAAGAGGGCAACGAGATCCCCGAGGGCATCATGGACGCTGTCGTCACGACGACCATCGCGATGCACGATCTGCGCCGCCGCGGCAACAGCCGCACGGGCAGCGTCTACATCGTCAAGCCCAAGATGCACGGCCCGGCCGAGGTGGCCTTCGCCGCCGAGCTGTTCAGCCGCGTCGAGCAGCTGCTCGGCCTGCCCGACAGCACGGTCAAGCTGGGCATCATGGACGAGGAGCGCCGCACCTCCGTCAACCTGAAGGCCTGCATCGCCGCCGCAGCCAGCCGCGTCGCCTTCATCAACACCGGCTTCCTGGACCGCACCGGCGACGAGATGCACACCGCCATGCGCGCCGGCCCGATGCTGCGCAAGGGCGACATGAAGACGTCCAGCTGGATCCAGGCCTATGAACGCAGCAATGTGTTGACCGGCCTGGCCTGCGGCCTGCGCGGCCGCGCCCAGATCGGCAAGGGCATGTGGGCCATGCCCGATCTGATGGCCGCCATGCTGGAGCAGAAGGTCGGCCACCCCAAGGCTGGCGCCAACACCGCCTGGGTGCCGTCCCCCACCGCCGCGACGCTGCATGCGCTGCACTACCACCAGGTCAGCGTTAGCGCCGTGCAGCAGGAGCTGGAAAAGGTCGACTTGGCCGCCGAACGCGAGGGCATCCTGAACGCGCTGCTGACCATCCCCGTCGCCGCCAAGGCCGACTGGACGCCCGAGCAGCGACAGCAGGAGCTGGACAACAACGTGCAGGGCATCCTCGGCTATGTSGTGCGCTGGRTCGACCAGGGCGTGGGCTGCTCCAAGGTGCCCGACATCAACGGCATCGGCCTGATGGAAGACCGCGCGACGCTGCGCATCTCCAGCCAGCACATCGCCAACTGGCTGCGCCATGGCGTCGTGTCGGCCGAACAGGTGCGCGAGACCTTCGCCCGCATGGCCAAGGTGGTGGACGGCCAGAACGCCGGCGACCCGGCCTACCGGCCTCTGGCCGCCAACTCGCAGGGCGCGGCCATGCAGGCGGCGCAGGATCTGGTCTTCAAGGGCGAGGCCCAGCCCAGCGGCTACACCGAGCCGCTGCTGCATGCCTGGCGCTTGAAGGTGAAGGGGCAATCGGCTTGATCAGCAGGTCTGGCCTACTTCGCGCAGCAGCGCTGTAACTAGACGTTTCCTGATCGGCGGCGGGTTCGATGGGTAGCGGCTTCGTCGCGCCAGCGCGGTCTGCTTGGCGCCTTGATGCCGCTAAACAAGTGAAATGTGGCGATCAAGCCAGAACCCCTGTTTCGTTATGACAGCGAACAGGTTCGGCATGAAAGCCCCCCGCGGGTGGGCGGCCCGGCACTTCCTCCGATGTTGCTTTGCCGCAAAACCTATCGGACGACATCCTGCCCAGCGTCTCATCTTTGCAACATTTCCCGTCTGCAAGCCAACGGCAATCTAGGGGTTACCGGGCAAAACGAGCCGAAAGCGTCACTGCGGGACGGTGCCACCCGCTCAATTGGTAGGAACCCCCAAGGGTCACCAGCAAACTTTCCTCACACTTCTAGGCGTTCTCCCCGGCACTACGGCCGGGCTGTGGACTGTTGCTTCGTGGCCCACCAGGCCGGCAAGCTGTCTTTATCGTCAGGAGTTTCATCGATGTTCAAACGTCACGCCGTCAGCGTCGCAGCGCTGGCTTGTCTTGCCGCTGCCCTTCAGCCGGCCCTCGCGCAGCAACAACTGGAACGGGTCGAAGTCACCGGTTCGAGCATCAAGCGCATTGCAGCCGAGGGCTCGTTGCCCGTGCAGGTCATCAGCTCGGAGCAGATCAAGGTCAGCGGCGCCACCAACGTGGCAGAGCTGCTGCAACGCATACCCGCGATGCAGGGCTTCCAGATCGCCGACATCGCTATCGGCACCAACTCCGGTGGCACCGCCTTCGCGTCACTGCACGACATTGGGCAGGCTTACACGCTGGTGCTGCTCAACGGTCGGCGCCTCGCCCCCACGGGTGACGGTGGCCGTGTCAACCTGAACTCGATTCCCATGAGCGCGATCGAGCGCATCGAAGTGCTGACCGACGGCGCTTCCGCCCTCTACGGCTCCGACGCCATTGCCGGCGTCGTGAACTTCGTCCYCAAGCGCAACAAGCAGGGCGGTGAAGTCACGGTCGGCTACTCGAACCCGCTGGAAGGCGGAGGCAAATCRGCGAATGTCTCTATCACCTACGGCTTCGGCGACATCGAGCGCGACCGCTTCAACATCGTGGCCACTTACCGCCGCGACGATCAGAAGAAGCTGAAGTCGGGCGATCGCGATTTCGCCAAGACGGCCTACCTGCCCGTCTCCTTTGGCGGCAATAGCTACGTCTACGACCGAACCAGCACGTCTGCCGACCCGGCCA
>NZ_JBFULE010000037.1:0-19977 GCF_056400485.1 Roseateles sp. P5_B10 | reverse complement strand
GCTGTCGCCCGCCAGACCGGACTCCTGCAACCACAACGCCAGGCCGGCGTTGAGGCTGCCGGTGACCGGGTCTTCGGGGATGCCGAGGTCGGGCACAAAGGCGCGCACCTCGAACTGGCATTCACCGCCGGCCGGGTAGGCACCAACGACGCCGAGCTTGAGCCCCTGCATCGCGATGAAGTCCGGCTGCAGCGCCAGCACGCTGGCCGCGTCGCCCAGGCGAGCGGCCATCCAGCCGGGGCCGTTGTCGACCCAGACCAGGTCGAGCAAGGCTTCAGGCGTGATGCGCAGCGCGGCAATCGCCTGTGCACGCTCCTCCGCGCCCACGACACCACTGCGCTTCAACGGCGGCGCGGCAAAGGCCAGGCGGGCGCCGTCGCGCTTCACCCGCACCAGGCCGATGGCGCATTGCTGCACGACCTCGCCGGCCTTCTTCGCATCGCCGCCGCTGGCCAGGAAGGCATGGGCGCTGCCCAGCGTCGGGTGGCCCGCAAAGGGCAGCTCGCCGCCGGGCGTGAAGATGCGCACGCGGTAGTCGGCGCCCGGGTCGGTGGGCGGCAGCAGGAAGGTCGTCTCGGACAGATTGGTCCAGCGCGCGAAGTCGCTCATCTCGTCGTCGGACAGCCCCGCACCGTCGATGACGACAGCCAAGGCATTGCCCTTCAGTGGGACGGCGGTGAACACATCGACCTGGGCGAAGCGGCGCAACTGAGTCATGGCTTGATCATGGCTTGAGATAAAGACCGGGGCGGACGATTTCCATGCCGCGCTGCGGCTTGGCCAGTGGCGAGAAGCCGTGGCCGGCGTAGACCGCATGGGCGTCGCGGGTGAAGAGCATGAAGCGGCGCAAGCCCTGCAGGTCGGGGTGGGCCAGCAGCGTCTCGATCATCCATTTCGCCAGGCCGTGGCCGCGGTGGGTATCGAGCACATAGACATCGCAGAGATAGGCGAAGGTCGTCCGGTCGGTCACGACGCGGGCAAAGCCGACCTGGCCGACCCCTTCGGCATGCAGCGCGATGCACAGTGAGTTGGCAATCGAGCGCTCGACCAAGGCCAGCGGAATGCCTTCGGACCAATAGGCCCCGACGAGGAAGTCGTGCGCCGCCCGGGCGTCGATGTCCTCGGGCGCAAAGCTGAGCCGGTAGCCGTCGCGCTGCATCAGGGCGCGTGCTCCGCAACCGGCTCCAGCGCCTCGTGCAGCAGACGGCCGAGCTTCTCGACGCCATCCCGGATCAGGTCCGGTGTCAGCGTGACGAAGGACAGGCGCAGCGTGCGCGGGTCGGGCTGGTGGGCATAGAAGGCCGCGCCCGGCACATAGGCGATGCCGGCGTCCACGGCCCGGGGCAGCAGGGCCATCGCGTCCAGGCCTTCGGGCAGGCGGATCCAGAAGAACATGCCGCCCTGGGGCGACAGGTAGTCGCAGCCCGGCGGCAGATGCTCGCGCAGAGCCTCGGCCATCGCATCGCGGTTGGCCTTGTAGAGGGCGCGGATGGTGGGGATGTGGCCGTCCAGGAAGCCATCGCGGATGACCTCGTGGACGACGCGCTGATTGAAGCCCGGCGTGTGCAGGTCGGCGGCCTGCTTGGCCTGCAGCAGCTTCGGGTACAGCTCGGGCGGGGCGATCAGATAGCCGAGGCGAAAGCCCGGCGTCAGCACCTTGGAGAAGGAGCCCAGGTAGAGCGACCCTTCCGGCCATAGGCTGGATAGCGCGGCCGGCGGCGGCTCGTCGAACCAGAGGTCGCCATAAGGGTTGTCCTCGACGATGGGCACGCCGGCGCGGCGCGAGGCTTCGACGACTTCCACGCGGCGCTGGGCGCCCATGACGCGGCCGGTCGGGTTCTGGTAGTTGGGCAGCAGATAGCTGAAGCGCGTGCCGGGCGCGTCATGCGGCAGGGCCGCAATGGCCTCGGGGCGCGGGCCCTGGTCGTCGCTGGCGAGACTCGCAAAGATGGGCTCAAACKGCGTGAAGGCCTGCAGCGCACCGAGGTAGGTCGGCGTCTCGACGGCCACCGGCGCACCAGCGTCGCAGAGGATCTTGCCGACCAGGTCCAGCCCCTGCTGGGAGCCGCTGGTGATCAGCACCTGTTCCGGCGCCACGGTCATGCCGAGTGTTGCGACCCGCGCCGCCACCCATTCGCGCAGCGGCGCAAAGCCCTCGCTGGCCGCGTATTGCAGGGCCTCGCGCGGGTTCTTGCTCAGCACGCGGTCGCAGGCGGCCTTCAGCGCGTCGACCGGAAAGGTGTCCGCGCTCGGCAGGCCGCCGGCCATGGACAGGATGCCCGGCTTCTCGGTGACCTTGAGGATCTCGCGAATGATGGACGGGTTCATCCGCGCGGCGCGGCGCGCTTGGGTCCAGACGGTCGTCATGTCAGCCCCTCGTTCCATGAGTACATGGACCGATCCCCCGAGGGGATGGCGGTCCGGCTAGGGGCGGCCCGGCGCTCGGCCCGCCGGCCGGCAAAGACAGAATGGTGCATGGCAATCACTCGCGGGATTTCAAAGGAGTCAGCCTAGCATCCAGTCGACCGCGGCACGGGCCTGCAAATCGGTGGAGTCGAACAGCGGCAGGGCGGCAGCGCTGTCAGCGGGCAACAGCAGGCCCAGCTCGGTGCAGCCAAGAATGGCGGCCTGTGCGCCGCGGTCGGACAGGGCTGCGACCTGGGCGCGCAGGGCCTCGCGCGAGGCCGGTTCAAAGCGGCCGCGGCACAGTTCCTCGTAGATCAAGCGGTGCACTTCCGTGCGGCATACCTCTTCGGGCGTGATGACCTCGATGCCAAATCGCTCCCACATGCGGTCGCGATAGAAGCCCTGCTCCATCGTGAAGCGCGTGGCCAGCAGGCCGGCGCGTTTGACGCCGGCCGCACGCAGCGCCTCGGCGGTCGCGTCGACGATGTGCAAGACCGGCAGGCCGGCCGCTTGCTCGATCTCGGTGGCGACCAGGTGCATGGTGTTCGTGGCAATCAGCAGCGCCTGCGCGCCGGCGCGCTTCAGGCCGGCGGCGGCTTCGCCCAGCACGCGAGCGGCTTCGGCCCACTGGCCGGCGGACTGCATGGCCGCAATGGGCGCGAAGTCGACGCTGTGCAGCACCAGCTGGGCGCTGTGCAGGCCACCCAGGCGCGCGGCGACGCCGCGGTTGATCAGCGCGTACAGATGCTGGGTCGACTCCCAGCTCATGCCGCCGAGGATGCCAAGTGTCTTCATGCAGCGCCTGCCAGGTTCATGCGCCAGCCCCGTGCCGGCTTTGCCTCGACTCTGCGCTTGGGCGCGGGCTGCAGCAATTGAAAGGCTGCTTCCGGCCAGGCCTCGACAACGACCTCCTGACCAGCAGCCAGCGTCAGGCCCTCACCGGCACGCAGCCAGTGGTCATCGGTGCCTCCCGAAATGGTCAGCCACAGCCGACCACCCGTCACGACGAGGCGGCGCGGCGTGCGAGCGGCAGCCAGGGTCAGCGCCTGGCCGGGCGCAAGTGGGATGGTGAATCGATCATTCATCACAGGCCTCCTTCAGTGAACCGGTTGCCGTTTGCCCAGCCACACGACCGCGAGCACGGCGGCGGCGAAGACCACGGTCATCGCATCCAGCCGCTCGCCCAGCAAGGGCACTGCGAACAGCATGGACAAAAAGGGTTGCAGCACCTGCACCTGGCTGACGCGCATCGTGCCGCCCAGCGCCAGGCCGCGATACCAGGCAAAGAAGCCGATCCACATCGACACCAGCGATACATAGGCAAAGCCGCCCCAGGCCGAAGCTGCCACCGGCGCCGTCGGCCGCGTCAGCACGGCCAGTGGCACGGTGAAGGGCAAGCTGATGACCAGCACCCAGCAGATCACCTGCTCGGCCGTCAGGGCGCTGGTGAGCCGCGCGCCGCTGACATAACCCGCCGACGCGCAGACCACAGCCCCCAGCAGAAGGCCGTCCGCCATCTCCAGCCCGCCCGCCCCGCGCCAGGCCGCAAAGCCGATCACCAATGCCAGCCCAGCCAACGCACAGATCCAGAACCCCAGGCTCGGCCGCTGGCGCAGCACCAGCGCGGCGATGACGGCCGTGGCCAGTGGCAGCACACCGGACACGACCGAGGCATGCACCGCGTCCACATGGCGGACTGCAAAGCCCAGCAGCAGCGGCCAGCCGAACACGACGCCAGCGGCCGTGAAGGCCAGCAGCTGCCATTCGCCGCCGCGCGGCCGTCGCGCGCCGGTGATCCAGAGATAGGCGATCGACAACAGCCCCGCCGCCACCGCGCGCCCGAAGGCGACAAAGGCCGGGTCGAGCTGGGGCGCCGCAGCGCTGCCGCCGGCCAGCCGCGTCATCGGGATGCTGAGAGCGAACATCAGCACGCCGGCCGCGCCGAGCAGCAGGCCACGTGTCGCATCGGACGTGGTGGTCGTCGAGACCGTGGTGGACGTGGAAAACCCTGACATGAACTCAGTCTGAGGCATGACACCGATACAGAACCAGTACAGTCAGCCAACCTGACCAAGAATCTGTACTGCCATGCCCACCGGTACACACCCTCCCCTGCAGCGCGGCGCCAGCCTGCCGCTCGCCGGCCAGTTGGCTGAGCGCTATGCCCAGCGCATCCGGGAACGCCTGCTGCTGCCGGGCGCCCGCCTGCCGTCGGTGCGCGACTGTGCGCGCCAGCATGGCGTCAGCCCGCACACCGTCGTCGCCGCCTATGACCAGTTGCAGGCCGCGGGGTTGCTGGAGGCGCGCCGCCAGCGCGGCTTCTTCGTGCGCGAGAGCCGCCCGGCCACCACTCGCGCCGCGCCGCGCCCGCAGGCCATGGCCATGCCGCGCCAGGCGCCGATGGATGCGACGGCGCTGATCCGCGGCATGTTCGAGGCCGACGCCGCGCGCTCACCGGGCCTGGGCACGCTGCCGGCCGACTGGCTGGACCCGACGCTGCTGCAGTCCGCGCTGCGCCGCCTGCATGCCGCCGACTGCCTGGCCCTGCAGGTCGGCTATGGCGACCCGATGGGCGACGACCGCCTGCGCGCGGCGCTCTCCCAGCGCCTGGACGACCTCGGCATCCACGCTGTGCCGGCACAGATCCTGACGACCAACGGCGCCACGCACGCGCTGGACCTCATCATCCGCACCCAGTTGCAGCCCGGCGACGCCGTCCTCGTCGACGACCCGGGCTGGGCCGTCATGTTTGCCCGCCTGACCCAAGGCGGCATTCGCCTGCTGCCGGTTCCGCGTGGCGCCCAGGGACCCGACCTGGAGGTACTGAGCGCGCTCGCCGCCGCCCATTCGCCGCGCGCCTACCTGACCGTGTCGGTGCTGCACAACCCGACCGGCCACAGCCTCAACCTGGCCAGCGCCCACAAGCTGCTGCGCCTGGCCGACGAGCACGACTTCTTCATCGTCGAGGACGACAGCTACGGCTTCCTCGCGCCCGAGCACCTGCCGCGCCTGGCGGCTCTGGACGGGCTGCGCCGCGTCATCTACGTGTCGGGCTTCTCCAAGGTGCTGACGCCGGCCTGGCGAGTCGGCTACCTGGCGGCCGCGCCCGAGCGCCTGCACGCACTGACCGACACCAAGCTGCTCGATGGCCTGACCAGCTCGGCCGTGCTCGAGCGCGCCGTGGCGCTGTGCCTGGAGCAGGGGCGGCTGCGCCGCCATGCGCAGCGCCTGCGCGAGCGCCTGGCCACCGCGCGCCAGCGCATCTCGGCCCTGGCCACCAAGCAGGGCTTCGCCTGGGCTGCGCCGCCGGACGGCCTGTTCGGCTGGCTGGACGTCGGCGTCGACACCGAGCGCCTGGCCCAGCCCCTGCTGGACGCGGGCTGGCTGATCGCGCCCGGTGCCCTCTTCAGCGCCACGCGCGCCCCCGGCTCGCTGGTGCGCATCAACATGGCCACCTCGCAGGACCCGGCCTTCTGGCGCGAGCTGCGCGCCGGCGTTGACGCCTTGAAAGGCCGCGCCGCGCTCCCCTAGGTTCATCCCCCTTGTTCGCTGGAGCGACCCCTGGGCGCTTGAGCGGCGCTGCATCGCAGCCTGGACGGGCGGGTCGGCTTGGCGAGCTGGCAGTCGCATGTCGGCCGGCAGTTCGAGGCGGATGGCCACGCGGTCACGCCGCAGGCGCTGAGAGCCGATTTCTGCCGCCTGCAGGGCTGACAAAAAGTTCTCACTCCACCCGGACTTTTTCAAGGAGCCGCGCTCGGGCCGCCGGCAGAATCCGCGTCGCCCGGCGCCGCTGCGGCGCCCGATGTGGACATGAGCAACTCCTTGAAATTCCTTGTTGTAGACCCCCTTACCGGGGTTCAGACCTTTGCACGCCAGCTGCTGCAAAGCCGCGGCTTTGCCGCCGACAGCATCCTGTGCTGCGCCGACACCGAGGCGGCCCTGGCCCAGGGCCTGCTCTTCAAGCCTCATTTCCTGATCACCGACTGGTTTGCCAAGGCGCCACTGAGCGGCATCCAGCTCTACCAGCGCCTGCGTGAGGTGCAGCCATCGCTGCATCTGTCGTTGCTGAGTTTCGAGGTGACGCCCGAACACCAGTTCGAGGCCGAGGCGCACGGCGCCGACTTCCTGCTGAAGAAGCCCTTCACCGCCGAGCAGCTCAAGGCGGAGATGACTCGCTCACTCGAGGCGCTGGCCAAGCGCTCGCCCGGCCTGCATGGCCAGGTGCGCGAGGCGATGCGCGCGGCCAAGCCGGCGCCGCGGCCGGCGTTGCCCGTCATTGCGCCCCAGCCCGTCATCAAGCCGGGCGACAAGGTGCGCTTCAACGGCGCCGTTCACGTGGCCCAGTACGTCGTGCACCGCCACGGCGAGACCGTGGTGCAGCTCAAAGGTCAGAACGGCTTTGTGTCGCTCGAGAAGCTGCAACCCGCCTGACATCAAGTCCCCTCGCCCAGTCCTGCCCCGCTGAACGCGGGCGCGCCTGGTCGGCCCCCTGGGGGGACGGCGATGCTCACCGCCCGACGGGCCGGCTAGGGAGCGGCCCGGCGCTCGGCCCGGGCAGGGCACGACTGCCGCAGCACTCAGATCACGACGATGAGGATCATCAGCAGCGGATAAGGCAGGGCCACCGTCGGGCGCAGCGCGCTCTTCAGGTATTGCGTCACCAGGCCCAAGCCGCGCGGCCGGCTGGCGAGCCAGTCGCTGTGCAACTGCATTGCCACCGCGCCCTCGCCCGACTTCAGCCCCGCCTCGACAACGAGCAGGCGATCGCCCAGCCGCCCCTGGAAGGTCTTCAGCACGCCCTCCTGCAGCCACAGCAGGGCCAGCAGCGCCAGGGCCAGGGTGTTGTCCGGCACCAGCACGGTGGCCGCAAACGCCACCAGCTTCACACCCAGGGCCAAGGCCTCGTAGCGCTCGTGCTGCGCCTGCAGGGCCAACCATTCCTGGTGCAAGGCGTTCACTTCGCCTCCAACAGTTCCCACCGCTCCATCAGCACCAGCAGCTCGGCATCGATGTCGGCGGCGCGGTCGGTCACCTCGGCGATGCGGGTCGCGCCCTGCGCGTACAGCTCGCTACCGGCGATCAACGCGTTCAGCTGCGTCTGCTCGGCCTCCAGCGCGGCGATCTGCTTGGGGATCTCGTCGAGCTCGCGCTGCTCCTTGTAGCTGAGCTTGCGCTTGGTCGCGACGACCAACGCGGGCTCGGGCGCGGGCGGCGGTGTCGGAGCAGCCGCGGCCTTGGGTGCGGCCTGCGCCTGCAAAGCCGCGGCGCGCTTGGATTGCAGCAGCCAATCCTGCACGCTGCCTTCGTACTCGCGCCAGCGCGCGTCGCCTTCATAGACGATGGTGGACGTGACGACGTTGTCCAGGAAGCGCCGGTCGTGGCTGACGAGGAAGACGGTGCCGTCGTACTCCGCCAGCAGCTCCTCCAGCAGCTCCAGCGTCTCGATGTCGAGGTCGTTGGTGGGCTCGTCCAGCACCAGCACATTGGCGGGCCGTGCGAACAGGCGGGCCAACAGCAGGCGGTTGCGCTCGCCACCGCTCAGCGTTCGCACCGGTGAGTTGGCGCGCGCCGGCGAGAACAGAAAGTCGCCGAGGTAGCTCTTGACGTGCTTCTTCTGGTTGCCGATCTCGATCCACTCCGAGCCCGGGCTGATGGTGTCGGCCAGCGTCGCGTCGAGGTTCAGCGTGTCGCGCATCTGGTCGAAGTAGGCGACGCTCAGCCGAGAGCCCAGCCGCACCGTGCCGCTGTCCGGCGCCAACTCGCCGAGGATCATCTTCAGCAGCGTCGTCTTGCCGGCGCCGTTGGGGCCGATCAGGCCGACCTTGTCGCCGCGCAGGATGGTGGACGTGAAGCCGCGCACTATTGATCTGTCGCCGTAGCTCTTGGACACATCCTCCAGCTCCGCGACGATCTTGCCGCTGGCGCCACCGGTGTCAATGTCCAGCCGCACCTTGCCCTGCACATCGCGCCGCGCCGCATGGGCCTGGCGCATCACTTCCAGGCGCTGGATGCGCGCGACGGAGCGCGTGCGACGCGCCTCGACGCCCTTGCGGATCCAGACCTCCTCCTGAGCCAGCAGCTTGTCGAAGCGCGCGTTGAACAGCGCCTCGTTCTCCAGCTCATAGGCCTTGGCGGCCTGGAAGGCAGCGTAGTTGCCCGGGTAGCCGCGCAGCTGGCCGCGGTCCAGTTCGACGATGCGGTTGGCGACGTTGTCGAGGAAGGCGCGGTCGTGGGTGATCAGCAGCAGCGAGCCCTTGAAGTCGTTCAGCAGGCCTTCCAGCCAGGTGATGGCGTCCAGGTCCAGGTGGTTGGTGGGCTCGTCCAGCAGCAGCACGTCCGGTTGGGCGACGAGGGCCCGGCCCAGCGCGACGCGCTTCTTCAGGCCACCGGACAGCGTGCTCACCAGGCGCGAACCGTCCAGGCCCAGGCGGTGCAGGGTCTCCTCGACGCGCTGCTCCCAGTTCCAGGCGCCGATGTGCTCGATGCGCTCCTGCACCCAGGCCAGGTCATCGTTCTCATCATGGATCTCGTAGCGCTCGCGCAGCGCCTTGTGCTCGGCCACGCCCTCGCTGATGACGTCGAAGATGGTCGCGTCGCCGCGCAGCTCGGGCTCCTGCGGCACATAGACGTTGGTCAGGCCTTGCTGCTGCTGCAGCAGGCCGTCGTCGAGCTTCTCGAGGCCAGCCAGGATCTTCAGCAGCGAGGACTTRCCGGTGCCGTTGCGGCCGATGAGGCCGACGCGTTCGCCGACTTCGAGAGAAAAGCCAGCACCGTCGAGCAGGGCGACGTGGCCGAAAGCGAGGTGGGCGTTGGAGAGGGAGAGGACTGCCATCCCTCGATTGTCCCTCGGCGGTTCAAACGACCCTCAGCGACGGGGTTGCCGACAGATGGCCCAGCACCTGCTCCATGACCGCCGGGTCGTTGAGCAGGCGGCGGTGGCCGAGGTTCTCGGTCACGTGCAGGCGGCCCGCCGCCAAGCCGGCCAGCAGGGTCTCGCTGCCGGTCAGTGGCGCCGTCAGATCGCCCCGGTCATGCACCAGCAGCGTCGGCTGGTTCACGCGCACGCCCAGCCAGCCGGGCTCGAAATGCCCCAGCGATGCGCCCTCGCTTTGCTCGATACGGCCGCGCATGCGCGCCGCCAGACCCTCGCCCGTGCCCATGGCCTGGGCGAACCAGCGCAGGAACTGCCAGGGTGGGGGCGCCAGCGCGATCAGCGCCGCCCGCCGCACCGGCAGGCCACGCGCCAATGCGTGGGACAGCGCCATCGCCCCCAGGGAATGCGCGACGACCCCATCCCACGGCCCGAAGCGGGCCGTGACGGCGAACAGCGCCCTCACCCACTGCAGCAGGTTGCTGCGCCAGCCGCTGCTGCGGCCGTGCGCCGGCAGATCCAGCAGCACCGGCTCGAAGCCGGCCACCGCCAGCGTGTCGGCCAGCGGCCGCAGCTGCTGGGCATCGCCGGCCCAGCCGTGCGTCAGCAGCACCTTGGGCCGGCCCGGTTCGCCATGCTCGATATCGCTGCGCTGCCAGACGCTGATGTGGCCACCTTCGAAGGGCAGTTGCCGCTCCACCCAGGGCCGCGGCACGTCCCGCGAACGGGCCAGCCATTTGGTCGGCATGGGCGTGAAGAACAGGCGCAGCGCCACGCGCGCGCCGAGGTCGGGCGACAGGCGATGCAGGCCACGCAACAGCGCCGCGATGCCGCGGGCGGTGGGCGAGGCGTAGAAGGCAGCGGCGGGGTTGTGGGAGGTGGTCACAGGGGCTCCATATTTCGCACGACCGTGCGAAGAAAAGGCAAACGAAGAAGATCAGCGGGCAAAGGCGTCATCGATCAGGGAAGGCAGTCGTTCAGCAGGCGCTGCCAGGCACGCTCGGCGCGCTCACCGGCACCGGGGTCGCGCAGGAAGCGGGCGTCGTGCAGCAGGATGATGAAGATGGCGTCCATTTCGAACACCATCTGCTCGGCGTCGAGGTCGGCACGCAGATGGCCCGCTTCAACCGCCTGCAGCACGGTGCGCCGCAGCGTCGCGCGCCAGCGCAGTACACCGTCCAGCAGGTGCTCGCGCACCGGGCCCTCGCGGTCGTCATACTCGAAGGCACCGGCCGTGTAGAGGCAGGTCTTGTGGCGGTCGACGTCGCTGGCCCAGGCCAGCCAGCGGCGCATGACGGCCTGCAGCCGCGGCAGGCCGCGGGCCTCGCTCATGGCGGGCACGAAGACGGTCTGCACAAATCGCCTGTCGAATTCCAGCAGCACAGCCAGTTGCAGTTGCTCGCGCGAGCCCACGCGCGAAAACACGCCGCTCTTGGACAGGTCCAGCCGCTTGGCCACCTCACCGATGCTGATGCTCTCCAGCCCCTCGGTCACGGCCATGTCGAGTGCCGCGCCGACGATGGCGGCCAGCGTGATCTCGGCGCGTTCGCTGCGGGTTTCCATGCCCGCAATTTAGCACGACCGTGCGGGCCTCCGCTAGGGTGCCATGTGCGGGGTCTTCGCGTCCAGCACGGCTTCCGGCTCCTCGGCCTCGGCCGGCGTCTCGTTGTCCAGCACAGCCTGCAGTCGAGGCATGTCCAGGTCACCCGTCCACTTGCCCACCACCACCGTGGCGACGCCGTTGCCCACCAGGTTGGTCAGCGCCCGCGCCTCGGACATGAAGCGGTCGATGCCCAGGATCAGCGCCAGCCCCTCGACCGGCACATGGCCGACGGCCGACAGCGTGGCTGCCAGCACGATGAAGCCGCTGCCCGTCACGCCGGCCGCGCCCTTGGAGGTCAGCAGCAGCACGCCCAGCAGCGTCAGTTGCTGCATCAGGGTCATCGGCGTGTCGGTCGCCTGGGCGATGAAGACGGCCGCCATCGTCAGATAGATGGAGGTGCCGTCGAGGTTGAAGGAATAGCCGGTCGGGATGACGAGGCCGACGGTGGACTTGCGCACGCCGAGGTTCTCGAGCTTGGCCATCATGCGCGGCAGCACCGATTCGCTGGACGACGTGCCCAGCACGATGAACAGCTCTTCCTTGATGTACTTGATGAACTTCCAGACCGAGAAGCCATGCAGCCTGGCGATGGTGCCCAGCACGATGAAGATGAAGATCAGGCAGGTGGCGTAGAAGGCACCCATCAGCTTGGCCAGCGAGACCAGCGAGCCCAGCCCGTACTTGCCGATGGTGAAGGCCATCGCACCGAAGGCGCCAATGGGCGCGAGCTTCATGATCATGCCGACGATGGCGAACAGCACGTGCGAGGTTTTCTCGATGACGTCGAACACCAGCGTGCCACGCCCGCCGAAGCGGTGCAGCGCAAAGCCGAACAGCAGCGCGAACAGCAGCACCTGCAGCATCTCGCCCTTGGCGAAGGCGTCCACCACCGTGGTCGGGATGATGGCGAGCAGGAAGTCCACCGTGCCTTGCAGCTTGCCCGGCCCGGTGTACGCGGCAATGCCCTTGGTGTCCAGCGTCTTGGGGTCCACATGCATGCCGTCGCCCGGCTGCAGCACGTTGACGATGATGAGGCCGACGATCAGCGCGATGGTGGACACGGCCTCGAAGTACAGCAGCGCATAGCCGCCGGTCTTGCCGACACGCTTCATGTCCTCCATGCCGGCGATGCCCACCACCACCGTGCAGAAGATGATGGGCGCGATGATCATCTTGATCAGCTTGATGAAGCCGTCGCCCAGCGGCTTGAGCGCCTCGCCCGTCTGTGGCCAGAAGTGGCCGATCAGCACGCCGATGAGGATGGCTGTGATGACCTGCAGGTACAGCGAACGGTAGAAAGGCTGGCGGCCGGTGGCAGCTTGCATGCGTGTCTCCATCAGTTCTTCGAGCGGAACTGGCTTCGGCGGCAGCTTAGGTGCGAAGGCCGGCGGCGGCGACTGTGGCTTCCCACAAGAATTGCAAAGCCGGCGCCCAACCCCCTAGAACAATTGGCTCGCGTGGTGGCGCAGGTGGTCGCCCATGAAGCTGGCGATGAAGTAATAGCCATGGTCGTAGCCGGCATGGCGGCGCAGGGTCAAGGGTTGACCCTTGGCGGCGCAGGCGGCCTCGAAGGCTTCGGGGTGCAGTTGCTCGGCCAGGAATTTGTCGGCCTGGCCCTGGTCGATGAGGATGCCCTCCGGGTAAGGGGCGCTGGCCTGTGACTGCATCAACGCGCTGGCGTCGTGGGCAGCCCAGGCGGCCCGGTCCTCGCCGAGATAGCCACTGAAGGCTTTCTGGCCCCAGGGGCATTGCATGGGTGCGGCGATGGGCGCAAAGGCCGACAGTGACGCGAAGCGGCCGGGATGGCGCAACGCCAGAGTCAGCGCGCCATGGCCTCCCATGGAGTGACCGAACAGGCCGGCGCGCGCGAGCCCGGTTTCGCGCTGCACCAGCGGCAGCAGCTCTCGCATCAGCCAGCTCTCCATGCGCCAGTGTTTGGCCCACGGCTCGCGCGTCGCATCGAGATAGAAGCCCGCGCCGACGCCGAAATCCCAGGCCTCGCTCTCGCCTGCCACGCCGGCACCGCGCGGGCTGGTGTCGGGCGTCAGCAGGGCCAGGCCCAGCTCGGCCGCCAGCGCCTGCGCGCCGGCCTTGATCGCGAAGGTCTCCTCGTTGCAGGTCAGGCCCGCAAGAAACACCAGCAGCGCCTTGGGCTGCGGCGGCAGGAAGAGCCCGAAGCGCATGGGCAGGCCAATCTCGGCCGAGTCGTGCTGGTGGAAGCGCTGGATGCCGCCAAAGCAGCGGTGTTCGCTCAGGATCTGCATCAGTGCCCGCCCGGCCGCCCGAAGGGCACTGACGCCCCCTCGGGGGGCAGGAAACGAAGTTGACGTGGGGGCTTCATGCCCACAGTGTGGCCGCAGAATTCGCAGGATGTCCCAATTCCAGACCTATCTCGTCGGCGGCGCCATCCGCGACCGCCTGCTCGGCCTGCCCGTAAAGGACCATGACTGGGTCGTCGTCGGCGCGTCGCCGCAGGACTTGGCTGCAGCCGGCTATCTGCCCGTCGGCAAGGACTTCCCCGTCTTCCTGCACCCCGACACGCGCGAGGAAGTGGCCCTGGCTCGCACCGAGCGCAAGACAGCCGCCGGCTATCACGGCTTCGCCTTCCATGCCGCGCCCGACGTGACGCTGGAGCAGGACCTGGCGCGCCGCGACCTGACGATCAACGCAATGGCCCAGGACGAGCAGGGGCGCCTCGTCGACCCCCACGACGGCCAGCGTGACATCCGCGACAAAGTGCTGCGCCATGTGTCGCCCGCCTTTGCCGAGGACCCGGTGCGCATCCTGCGCCTGGCCCGCTTTGCGGCGCGCTTTGCGGACTTCACGGTCGCGCCCGAGACCGTCGAGCTGATGCGCGCCATGGTCGCGGCCGGCGAGGTGGATGCGCTGGTGGCGGAACGCGTCTGGCAGGAGCTGTCGCGCGGCCTGATGGAGAACAAGCCGTCGCGCATGTTCGAGGTGCTGCGCCAGGCTGGTGCGTTAGCGCGGCTGCTGCCCGAAGTGGAGGCCCTGTTCGGCGTGCCGCAGCCCGAGGCCCACCATCCCGAGGTCGACACCGGCATCCATCTGCTGATGGTGCTGGACCAATGCGCCCGGCTGGAGGCGCCGCTGACCGTGCGCTACGCCTGCCTGTGCCACGACCTCGGCAAGGGCACGACGCGCAAGGAGGAGCTGCCGCGCCACATCGCTCACGAGGTGCGCAGCGAAAAGTTGGCCCGCGAGGTCAGCGCGCGCTGGAAAGTGCCGACCGATTGCCGCGAACTGGCCGAGCTGGTCGCCCGCGAGCACACCCATGTGCACCAGAGCAGCGCCTTCAGCGCCGAGGCGCGGCTGCGCCTGCTGGAGCGCTGCGACGCCTGGCGCCGGCCCGAGCGTTTTGCCGAAATGCTGTGGGCCTGCGAATGCGACGCCCGCGGCCGCCTCGGGCTGGAGGACCGCGACTACCCGCAGCGCGAGCGCCTCGCTGCCGACCTGKCGGCGACGCTGAAGGTCGACCTCGCCGCCGCCAGCGCCGAGGCCATTGCGCGCGGCGCCAAGGGGCCGGACATCGGCCGCGCCGTGCAGCGCGCGCGGCTGGCGGCGCTCAATGCCAGCGTTAGTTAGGGCCCTGTGACGCCCAAGCCCGTCTCAGGGCTTTGCGTTGCTTCACCGGCGTGAAAGCGATCGCATGGCTAAAGTCAGTGGTTTTGCTCCCGGCGCCAGGGTCGGCGCCGGAGCGGGCCGTCGAGAAGCAAGTCGAACAGGACGCAATGATGAAGTTGGCATGGGGTAGCAGCGCTCGGCTGGGCATCTTGGTGGCACTGGGCATGGGGCTGGGCGGTTGCGGCCAGTCCAACAGCCAGACTGCGGCGGCCACGCCGCCCCCGCCCGAAGTGGGCGTCGTCACCGTCACGCCGGGCCGTGCCGACCTCGCCGCCGAACTGCCCGGTCGGCTGGAGGCCTTCCGCGTCGCCCAGGTGCGCGCCCGCGCCGCCGGCATCCTGAACAAGCGCCTCTTCACTGAGGGCAGCGACGTCAAGGCCGGCCAGGCCTTGTTCGAGATCGACGCCGCGCCCTACCGCGCCTCCCTCGCCAGCGCTCAGGCCACGCTCGCACGCGCCGAAGCCAATCTGCTGCAGGCCCAGTCGCTGGCCGACCGCTATGCACCGCTGGCCAAGACCCAGGCCGTCAGCCAGCAGGAAGCGCTGGGCGCCCAGGCCGCCGCTGGCCAGGCCAAGGCCGACGTGGCCGCCGGCAAGGCCGCCGTGCAGACAGCGCAGATCAACCTCGGCTATGCCGCCGTCACCTCGCCCATCTCCGGCCGCATCGGCCGCGCGCTGGTCACTGAGGGTGCGCTGGTGGGCCAGGGCGAGGCCACGCCGCTGGCCATCGTGCAGCAGATCGACAAGCTCTACGTCAACTTCACGCAATCGGCCGCCGAGGTGATGCGGCTGCGCCAGGCGCTGGCCGACGGCAAGCTGCAACGCGCGGGCGGCAAGGACGCCGCACGCGTGCAGGTGCTGCTCGAGGACGGCAGCGTCTACGCCGAGACCGGCAAGCTGCTGTTCTCGGACTTGAGCGTGGACGCCGCCACCGGCCAGATCACGCTGCGCGCCGAGCTGCCCAACCCCAAGGGCCTGCTGCTGCCGGGTCTGTATGTGCGCGTGCGTCTGGCCCAGGCCGAGGTGAGCGACGCCGTCTGGCTGCCGGCACAAGCGGTGGCGCGCGGCGCGACCGGCGAGACCGTGCTAGTGGTGGCCGACGACGGCAGCGTCAGCGCGCGGCCCGTGAAGCTGGGCCCGGCCCAGGGCGGCAAGGCGCTGATCCTGAGCGGGCTCAATGCCGGCGAGAAGGTCATCGTCGACGGCCTGCAGAAGGCCAAGGCCGGTGGCAAGGCGCGCCCGGTGCCATGGGCGCCAGCAGCAGCATCGGCCCCCGCCGCAGCCCCTGCTTCGGCCGCCTCGAAGGCCTGACCTCACATGGCGCAGTTCTTCATCAACCGGCCCATCTTCGCGTGGGTCATCGCCCTGTTCATCACGGTCATCGGCATCGTCGCGGTCACGCAGCTGCCGATCGCGCAGTACCCGCCGGTGGCGCCGCCGTCCATCGTGCTGTCGGTCAGCTACCCCGGCGCCTCGGCGCAGACGCTGGAGGACTCGGTCATCAGCGTCATCGAGCGCGAGATGAACGGCTCACCCGGCCTGATCTACATGGAAGCCGTGGCGCAAGCCGACGGCACCGGCTCCATCACGATGAGCTTCGACCCGGCCACCAGCCCCGACCTGGCCCAGGTGGACGTGCAGAACCGCTACGCCCGCGCTCAGCCGCGGCTGCCTCAGGCCGTCATCCAGCAGGGCGTGCGGGTGGACAAGGCCAACCCCAACTTCCTGCTCTTCATCATCCTGTCGAGCAGCAACCCGGCCTTCGACCCCATCGCGCTGGGCGACTACGCCTCGCGCACCGTGCTGCCCGAGATCCAGCGCGTGCCCGGCGTGGGCCAGGGCCTGCTGTTCGGCACCGAGCGCGCCATGCGCATCTGGCTGGACCCGGCCAAGCTCGTGGGCTTCCGACTCGCGCCGGCCGACGTCAACGCGGCCATCCAGGCACAGAACGCCCAGGTCAGCTCCGGCTCCATCGGCGACCTGCCCAATGTGCCCGGCCAACCGGTCGCGGCCACGGTCGTCGTGCGCGGCCAGCTCACGAACGTGGAGCAGTTCGGCAACATCATCCTGCGCGCCAACGCCGACGGCTCCACCGTGCGGCTCAAGGACGTGGCCCGCATCGAGCTGGGCGCTGACAGCTATACCGGCCGCTCCACGCGACTGAACGGGAACCCGTCGGCCGGCGTGGGCGTACAGCTTGCCCCTGCGGCCAATGCGCTGCAGACGGCCAAGCTCATCAAGCAGCGGCTCAAGCAGCTGGAGCCCTATTTCCCGGCGGGCGTGAAGGCCACCATCCCCTACGACAGCTCGCTGTTCATCGACATCTCCATCTCGCAGGTCGTCGAGACGCTGGTGGAGGCCGTCGCGCTGGTGTTCCTCGTGATGTTCCTGTTCCTGCAGAACATCCGCTACACCATCATCCCCACGCTGGTCGTGCCCATCGCGCTGCTGGGCAGCTTCGCCACGCTGCTGGCCCTGGGCTTCTCCATCAACGTGCTGACGATGTTCGGCATGGTGCTGGTCATCGGCATCGTGGTGGACGACGCCATCGTCGTGGTGGAGAACGTCGAGCGCGTCATGAGCGAGGAGGGGCTGTCGCCCCTCAAGGCCACGCGCAAAGCCATGGGGCAGATCTCCGGCGCCATCGTCGGCGTGACGGTGGTGCTGATCTCGGTGTTCGTGCCGCTGGCCTTCTTCTCGGGCTCCATCGGCAACATCTACCGCCAGTTCTCGGCGGTGATGGTCAGCTCCATCGCCTTCTCGGCCTTCCTGGCGCTGTCGCTGACGCCGGCGCTTTGCGCCACGCTGCTCAAGCCCGTGGAGGCCGGCCACCACCTGGAGAAGCGCGGCTTCTTCGGCTGGTTCAACCGCGGCTTCTCGCGCACGGCCAAGGGCTACGAGGGCTGGGTGTCCAAGTTCATCTACCGCGGCGCGCGCATGGCCGTGGTCTACGCGGCCGTCATCGCGGCGGCCGTGCTGGTGTTCCAGAAGCTGCCCACCTCCTTCGTGCCCAATGAAGACCAGGGCAACATCCTCGTCAACATCCAGCTGCCGCCGGGCGCCACCCAAGCCCGCACGCTGAATGTCGTGAAGCAGGTCGAGGACTACATGCTCAAGCAGCCCGAGGTGGAGAGCATGGTCGGCGTCGTCGGCTTCAGCTTCTCGGGCGCGGGGCAGAACGCAGGCCTGGCCTTCGTCACGCTCAAGCCCTGGGACGAGCGCCACGGCCCCGAGCACTCCGCGCAAGGCCTGGCCGCCCGCGCCTTCGGGGCGCTGAGCAAGGTGCGCGACGCCATCATCTTCCCGACCAGCCCGCCGCCCATCCGCGATCTGGGCCGCGCCAACGGCTTCGCCTTCCGCCTGCAGGACCGCAGCGGCCACACGCGCGCCGAGCTGCTGGCCGCGCGCAACCAACTGCTGGGCGCCGCGGCCAAGAACCCGCTGCTGAACGCCGTGCGCCCCGACGGCCTGGAGGACGCCGCGCAGCTGGAGCTCAGCATCGACCGCGAGCGTGCGCAGGCGCTGGGCGTGAACATCGGCGCCGTCAACGCGGTGCTGGGCACGTCGCTGGGGTCCACCTACGTGAACGACTTCCCCAACACCGGCCGCCTGCAGCGCGTCATCGTGCAGGCCGATGCGCCCGCGCGCATGCAGCCCGAGGACCTCGCCCGGCTCAACGTGCTCAACAGCGCCGGCCAGCCGGTGCCTCTGAGCGCCTTCTCGACCAGCAAGTGGGTCACCGGCGCCATGCAGACCGTGCGCTACAACGGCTACTCGGCCATGCGCATCCTGGGCGAGCCGGCCAAGGGCGTGTCCACCGGCGTGGCCATCGCCGAGATGGAGAAGATCGCGGCCACCCTGCCCGACGGCTTCGGCTACGAGTGGACCGGCCAGTCGCGTGAGGAAAAGCTCTCGGGCTCCACCGCCTTCATCCTGTTCGGCTTCTCGCTGCTGGCCGTGTTCCTGTGCCTGGCCGCGCTGTACGAGAGCTGGAGCATCCCGCTCGCCGTCGTCCTCGTGGTGCCGCTGGGCGTGCTCGGCGTGGTGCTGGGCGCCACCTTCCGCGGGTTGGAGAACGACGTCTATTTCAAGGTCGGCATGATCACCATCATCGGCCTGTCGGCCAAGAACGCGGTGCTGATCATCGAGTTCGCCAAGGACCTGCAGGCCCACGGCAAGAGCGTGTTCGACGCGGTGCGCGAAGCCGCCCACCTGCGCTTTCGCCCCATCATCATGACCTCGCTGGCCTTCATGCTGGGCGTGCTGCCGCTGGTGCTCGCCAGCGGCGCGGGCTCGGCCAGCCAGCGTGCCATCGGCACGGGCGTGCTGGGCGGCATGTTGACCGCCACGGCGCTGGCCGTGTTCTTCGTGCCGGTGTTCTTCGTCGTCGTGCGCCGTTTCTTCCCGGGCAGCGAGCGGCAGCGCAAGCGCGATGCCCACGAGGCGGAAGATGACACGGGAGGCCAGGCATGAAAACGTCTCTCTCGCTGATCGCCCTCGCGGCGCTGCTGGCCGCCTGCGCCGGCCCCGAGCCCAAGCGCCCGGTTGCCTCGGAAGCCGCGGCCGCAGCCGTGCCGCAAGCCTTTCCGCAAGCCGGTGGCCCTGGCGCGACGGCCGCCACCGAGTTGCCCTGGGCCCAGGCCTTCAAGGGCGCGCGGCTGCAAAAGCTGATCCCGCTGGCCCTGGCCAACAACCGCGACCTGCGCGTCGCGGTGCTCAACATCGAGAGCGCCCGCGCCACCGCTTCGGCGCGCGATGCCGACCTCTGGCCCACCGTCAACGCCGGCATCAGCGGCTCGCGCACGCCGACGGCGGCTGGCGGCATCAACAGCGTCTACCAGGCCGGCCTGCAGGTCTCGGCCTATGAGCTGGACCTGTTCGGCCGCCTGCGTGGCCTGAGCGCCGCGGCCGCCGCGCAGGTGCTGGCGGCACAGTCCAACCAGCAGGCGGTGCGCACGGCGCTGGTGGCGAGCGTCGCCAATGCCGAGATCGCGCTGCAGGCCGACGAGGCCCTGCTCAAGATCACGCGCGACGCCCTCGCCACACGCGAGCAGTCGCTGTCGCTGACCCGCCAGCGCTTCGAAGGCGGCGTGTCAGGCGAGCTGGACCTGCGCTCGGCCGAGTCCTCCTGGCAGGCAGCCCGCGCCGTGCTGGCCCAGGCTCAGCGCCAGCGCGCGCTGGACGAGAACGCGCTGGCCCTGCTGATCGGCGGCCCGCTGCCGGCCGACCTGCCCGCGCCCACCGGCGACCTGGCGGACTTCGAGCCCCTGGCCGAGTTGCCCGCCGGGGTGCCCAGCGAGGTGCTGACACGCCGGCCCGACATCCGCCAGGCCGAGTTCCAGCTCGGCGCAACGGACGCCAACATCGATGCCGCCCGCGCCGCCTTCTGGCCGCGCATCACGCTGACCGGCAGCGTCGGCACGGCCAGCGGCCATCTGTCCGACCTGTTCAAGAAC
>NZ_JBFULE010000036.1:0-20461 GCF_056400485.1 Roseateles sp. P5_B10 | reverse complement strand
GCCAGGTAGTAGGGGTAGTTCCAGGGCGACACGATGCCCACGACACCCAGCGGTTGGCGCATCAGCACATTGCGGCCGGGCAGGAAGTGCAGCGGCGTAGCGACGCGCCGGGTCCTCATCCAGCGGCGCAGATGCTTGATAGCGTGGCGGGCGCCGGACTCGACGGTGAAGATGTCGGCCAGCAGCGATTCCTGGCGGGCGCGATGGCCGAAGTCCTGGGCCATGGCGCTAGCGATCGCCTCGCCGTGCTGGCGCGTCATCTTGAGCAGCCGTTGCAGGCGGTCACGGCGCACCTCGTACGAGGGCATGCGGTCGGCCTCGTAGGCGCGGCGTTGCGCCGTCAGCGCCAGATGCAGGCGCTCCTGCAGGGCGGTGTCCATGGGCATGTCTCCGGTTCTCGATCTAGTGCGTCGAGGCTAACCGCAAGACGGGCCCCCACCATCGGTGGAGGCCCTGGACTAGAGGCGCGCGTCTAGTCCCCGAGGTGACACGGGCATTTCATGGGATTTGCGGGCCGAGCGCTGGGCCGCTCCCGAGCCGGCCCGCCTTGGCGATGTGCTTGCCGGTCRATCCGGCAAGCATCGCCGTCCCCTCGGGGGACCGGCCAAGGTACTCCTTGGACGAGGGGCTCTTTAATGGCGGAAATGGCGTACGCCTGTGACCACCATGGCAATGCCACGCTCGTTGGCCGCCGCGATGACTTCATCGTCGCGCATGGAGCCGCCCGGCTGGATGACGCAGCTCGCGCCCGCGTCGGCCAGCACATCCAGGCCGTCGCGGAAGGGGAAGAAAGCATCGCTGGCCACGGCCGAGCCCTGCAGGCTCAAGGACGCATGCTGGGCCTTGATGGAGGCGATGCGGGCCGAGTCGAGGCGGCTCATCTGGCCGGCGCCGACACCCAGCGTCATGCCGCCGCCGCAGAAGACGATGGCATTGCTCTTCACGTACTGGGCCACGGTCCAGGCGAACATCAGGTCGTCGAGCTGCTGGGCCGTGGGCTGCAGCGTCGTGACGACCTTGAGGTCTTCGCGCTTCAGGAAATGGTTGTCAGAGGTCTGCAGCAGCAGGCCCGAGCCGACGCGCTTGCTGTCGCCCGCGTTGCGGCCCTGGTCCCAGGGGCGTGGGCCGCCCGGCGGCGGCGCGATCTGCATGAGGCGCACATTGGCCTTGGCCTTGAAGATCTCCAGCGCCTCGGCGCTGAAGCTGGGAGCCATCAGCACTTCGACGAACTGCTTGGCGACGAGCTGGGCCGCCGCGCCGTCCACTTCGCGGTTGAAGGCGATGATGCCGCCAAAGGCGCTGGTGGGGTCGGTCTTGAAGGCCTTGCTGTAGGCCTCGGCCGCGGTGCCGGCCACGGCCACGCCGCAGGGGTTGGCGTGCTTGACGATGACGCAGGCCGGCGTGTCAAAGCTCTTCACGCATTCCCAGGCCGCATCGGCATCGGCGATGTTGTTGTACGAGAGTTCCTTGCCCTGCAGCTGCTTGCCGGTGACCAGCGACCCAGGTGCCGGGAACAGGTCGCGATAGAGGGCCGCACTCTGGTGCGAGTTCTCACCGTAGCGCAGGTCCTGCACCTTGACGAAGGTGGCGTTCATCTGCGCTGGGTACTCGGTCTTGCTGCCGTCTTCCTGCAACGCGGACAAGTAGTTGCTGATGGCCGCGTCGTACTGGGCGATGCGGTTGAAGGCGGCCACCGAGCAGGCGAAGCGTGTCTTGTCGCTGGTCTTGCCGTAGGCCTTCAGC
This sequence comes from Roseateles sp. P5_B10, assembly GCF_056400485.1. Lineage (NCBI taxonomy): Bacteria > Pseudomonadati > Pseudomonadota > Betaproteobacteria > Burkholderiales > Sphaerotilaceae > Roseateles > Roseateles sp. P5_B10. The sequence goes on along the minus strand of NZ_JBFULE010000036.1, from coordinate 18,718 downwards.
TCGTCGAGCACGCCGGCGTACTGGGCCGCGTCGGTCAGCACCGTCACGTCCTTCCAGTTCTTGGCCGCGCTGCGAACCATGGCCGGGCCGCCGATGTCGATGTTCTCGATGGCGTCTTCCAGCGTGCAGCCGGGCTTGGCCACGGTCGCCTCGAACGGGTAGAGGTTGACGGCCAGGATGTCGATGCGCGTGATGCCGTGCTTCTCCATCGCCGCGACATGCTCGGGCGTGTCACCACGGGCCAGCAGGCCGCCGTGGATCTTGGGGTGCAGCGTCTTCACGCGGCCGTCCATCATCTCGGGGAAGCCGGTGTGCTCGGCCACTTCCGTCACCGGCAGGCCGGCGTCGGCCAACAGCTTGGCGGTGCCGCCGGTGGACAGCAGCTTGGTGCCCAGAGCGTGCAGCTCTTTGGCAAATTCAAGGATGCCGGTCTTGTCGGAGACCGAGAGCAATGCAGTGAGTTGGGTCATATTCTTGATCAGTTGGGGTCGGAGCTTGTCGCTGCGCTCGAAGGTCCAACCCGCAAAGCATGTTCAGTTGAGGTCGGAGCTTTTCGCTTTGCTCAAAGGTCCAACCCGCAAAGCATGTTCAGTTGAGGTCGGAGCTTTTCGCTTTGCTCAAAGGTCCAACCCGCAAAGTCTTATAGATTGTGATCGGTCAGCTTGCGGCGCAGCGTGTTGCGGTTGATGCCCAGCCATTGCGCGGCCTTGCTCTGGTTGCCGCCGGCTTCACGCATGACGATCTCGAACAGTGGTTTCTCGACCAGCTTGACCAGCATCTCGTGCATCGAATGCGGCTCCTGGCCGTCGAGGTCACGAAAAAAGGCTTCGAGGTTGTCGCGCACACAGGCGTCGATGGGGTTGGGCGTGGTGTTCTTCTGGGCACTCATGACAGGGCGCGAATGGGTTTCAGGCGGCACAGGCTTCGTCGGCCTGTGCGTCTTCGTCGTTGGCGGCCGCGACGGTGGGCGGCAGCCGGTCGTGGGTCTGGCCGAGTTCATCGAACCAGTCACGCAGAGCCTGCAACTGCAGGTCGCAGCTCTCGAGCGTATTCATGTGCTGGCGGAAGGCTTCGCCGCCGGGCAGGCCGCGCACGGCCCAACCGATGTGCTTGCGCGCACTGCGCATGCCGCTGAGCGCACCGTACAGGCCGTAGTGGTCGTGCAGATGCTCGGTCAGCCAGTCGCGTGCTTCAAGCACGGTGGGCGCGGCTAGGTGTTCGCCTGTCGCCAGAAAGTGGGCCACCTCGCGAAAGATCCAGGGCCGCCCCTGGGCGGCACGGCCGATCATCAAGGCGTTGGCGCCCGTGTAGGCCAGCACGTCACGCGCCTTCTCGGGCGAGTCGATGTCGCCGTTGGCGACGACGGGAATAGTCAGCGCTGTCTTCACGGCGGCAATGGTGTCGTACTCGGCCAGGCCCTTGTAGCCCTGCTCGCGCGTGCGGCCGTGGATGGTCAGCATCGCGATGCCGGCCGACTCGAACAAGCGGGCCAGGCGCAGCGCATTGCGCTCATCGGCGCTCCAGCCGGTGCGCATCTTCAGCGTGACGGGCACGCCGCCAGTGACGCCACTTTTGGCACACACCGCGACGACGGCCTCGACGATCTCCAGCGCGAGCGCTTCGTTGCGCATCAGTGCCGAGCCCGCCCATTTGTTGCAGACCTTCTTGGCCGGGCAGCCCATGTTGATGTCGATGATCTGGGCGCCGCGGTCGATGTTGTAGGCCGCGGCTTCGGCCATCRTGGCCGCGTCGGTGCCGGCGATCTGCACGGCAATGGGCCCCGGCTCACCGCTGTGGTCGGCGCGGCGTGAGGTCTTGAGGCTGCCCCACAGCTCCTTGCGCGACGTGACCATCTCGCTGACCGCATAGCCCGCACCCAGGCGGCGGCAGAGCTGGCGGAAGGGCCGGTCCGTCACCCCTGCCATCGGCGCCACGAAGAGCCGGTTGGGGAGAAGGTGGGGGCCGATTTGCACGAGAGGGTCTGCTTAAAAAAGAGGCGAGATTGTAGCCATCCGGCCGCACCGACAATGACCGCCATGGAAGCCTGGCTCGGTCAATTCATCAGCGAGCTGCTCGCCGCCCTGGCTCTGCCCCAGGTCGGGCTGGTGGCCGTCTTCGTCATCACTTTCGTCTCGGCCACCCTGCTGCCGCTAGGCTCGGAGCCAGCCGTCTACCTCGTTATCAAGGCGGACCCGAGCATGTTCTGGGCCGTGATCGCGGTGGCCACGGTCGGCAACACGCTGGGCGGCATGACGAGTTGGTGGATAGGCTACGGCGCCGAGAAGGCGGTCGAGGCGGTGAAGCATCACGAGCCCTCGCACTCACGTGCGATGCGCTGGCTGCAGCGCTTCGGCCCCAAGGCCTGCCTGATGAGCTGGCTGCCCATCGTCGGCGACCCGCTCTGCGCCGTGGCCGGCTGGCTCAAGCTGCCGTTCTGGCCCTGCGTAGGCTGGATGGCGCTGGGCAAGTTCCTGCGTTTTTTGCTCTATACCGTGGCCTTGATTTGGCTGATTCCGGAGACCTGGTTGTCATGACGCTGCCCGTCGCCCARYCTCGCSCSGCTGAACGCGGRCGAGCCYGGTCGGTCTTGCAGACCGCGCAGCCGACGGAGCGGCTGCYCTTCGGYAGGCACCACAAGTCCACAGGACTTGCCGTGTCCGGCCTCAGCCCCCGCGGGGACGGCGATGCTGGCGGCRTCGAGCCGCCAGCACATCGCCAGCGCGGCCGGCTCGGGAGCGGCCCAGCGCTCGGCCCGCAAGTTTCAATACCCCACTACGTGGATTGACATGACCTCTGCCTACCAAGATTTGGCCACGCGCCAGCAGCGCCTGCACCACCTGGGCCACCTGCAGGCCATAGCGCAATGGGACCAGGCCGCCAACATGCCGGCCAAGGGCAACGAGGCGCGCAGCCTGGCCCTGGCCGAGATGGACGGCTTGCTGCACCAACTGGCCACCGACCCGGCCCTGCCCGGCCTGCTGGAGGCTGCCGACGCCGAGCCGCTGGACGAGGGCCAGCGCGCCAACCTGCGCGAGATCCGCCGCGTCTGGCGCGCCRCGAACGCGCTGCCGCAGGCGCTGGTGGAAGCCAAGAGCCTGGCCAACAACCGCTGCGAGCATGCCTGGCGCAGCCAGCGTCCGGCCAACGACTGGGCCGGCTTCGCGCCGAACCTGCGCGAGGTGCTGAGGATTGCGCGCCAGGAGGCTGAGTTGCTGTCGCAGAGCTCGGGCCTGTCCAAGTACGACGCGCTGCTGGACAACTATGAGCCCGGTATGCGTGGCGCAGACGTCGAGGCCGCCTTTGCGCCGCTGCGCGGCTGGCTACCGGGCTTGATCCGCGACGTGACGGCCAAGCAGGCCGGTGAGACCGTCATCCAGCCCGTCGGCCCCTTCCCCACGGCGGCTCAGAAGGCCCTCGGCCTGGACGCGATGAAGCTGATGGGCTTCGACTTCGCGGCCGGCCGCCTGGACGAAAGTACCCACCCCTTCTGCGGCGGCGTGCCCGAGGACGTGCGCATGACGACGCGCTATCGCGAGGATGACTTCCTGCCCAGCCTGATGGGCACCATCCACGAGACGGGCCATGGCCGCTACGAGCAGAACCTGCCGCGCGACCTGCTCGGCCAGCCAGTGGGCCGGGCGCGCTCCATGGGCATCCACGAGAGCCAGAGCCTGTCCTTCGAGATGCAGCTCGGCAGCCACCCGGCCTTCGCYGGCCTGCTGTCACCGCTGCTGGCGAAGCACTTCGGCGCCAACCCGGTCAATTCGGCGGCCTTCGAGCCCGGCAATCTGCACAAATTGCTGACGCGCGTGAAGCCCGGGTTCATCCGCGTCGATGCCGACGAGGTGACCTACCCCGCACATATCCTGCTGCGCTTCGACATCGAGCGCGCCCTCATTGAGGGCCAGGCTGAGGTCGACGACATCCCGGCGCTGTGGGACGCCAAGATGGCCGAGTTGCTCGGCCTGGACACGCGCGGCAACYTCAAGGACGGCCCCATGCAGGACGTGCACTGGCCCGCCGGCCTGTTCGGCTATTTCCCCTGCTACACGCTGGGCGCCATGTACGCGGCGCAGTGGTTTGCGGCGATGCGGGCCCAGCGCCCCGACCTGGATGCGCAGATCGCCCGCGGCGAGCTGGGCACGGTGTTCGACTGGTTGTCCACCCATGTCTGGCAGACGGCCAGCCGCTATGAGACGCCCGAACTGGTGCGGCGCGCCAGCGGCGAGGCCTTGAACCCTGCGCATTTCGAGGCCCATCTGCGCGACCGCTATCTCGGCAGCTGAATTCGAGCAAAGACGGACAGCTTGTCGACAGCTTGAGCTGGGGTGCGGGAACAAAAAAAGGGCCGCTCCTGCGGGAGCGGCCCAATCAGTTTCAACAACGATCTCTCTCTCTTCAATCCACTGCGCTTCCCCGGCCCCCCGGCCTTCTCCGCGCGTGGCGCCCGGTTTGTGGAGTCCCGGACTGGGCCGCTGCAACGCGAACAGCGACCGTGATTGCATTCTGAGCACATGCCGCCGGCCTCGCATCCCCGCAAGCCAAGGGGGCGCGCGATGCGGCGTGACGAGCGTCACAGCAACAGCGCCAATCGCTCCAGGATGAGCACGCCGAAGAAGGCCAAACCGGCCACCAGCGTCCATTTCATGATCATCAGCCCAAGCCGCCGCCAGCGCGCTTGGCCGGTGGCGATGGAAAAGGCGAAGCACAAGACAGCCGAGAACAGCAGCAGGCCGACGACGAGGCGGGCAATCAGCATGTAAACGCTCTCATCACCATGCTGGTGCAAGCTCGGCGAAGCCCTTGGGCGCTGCGCGCTCGTCGTCGAAACTGACGATCTCGTAGGCGGCCTCGTCGGCCAGCAGCGCGCGCAGCAGCTTGTTGTTCAGCGCATGGCCACCCTTGAAGGATGTGTACGCCGCCAGCAGCGGCATGCCGGCGACCTGCATGTCACCGATGGCATCCAGGATCTTGTGCTTGACGAACTCGTCGTCATAGCGAAGGCCGTCGGCGTTCAGCACCTTGTAGTCGTCGACGACGATGGCGTTGTCCATGGAGCCGCCCAGCGTCAGGCCGCGCGAGCGCATCAGGTCGATGTCAGCCGTCATGCCGAAGGTGCGTGCGCGGGCGATCTCCTTCTTGTAGGTACCCGAACCCATGTCGAAGACAAAGCTGCTGCCGGTGGCGGCCACGGCCGGGTTGTCGAACTCGATCTCGAAGCTCAGTGTGTAGCCGTGATGCGGCTCCAGCCGCGCCCACATCAGCTTCTTGCCCTCGCCGTGGCGCACTTCGATGGGCTTCTTCACGCGCAGGAAGCGCTTGGGCGCGTCCTGCATGACGATGCCGGCCGACTGCAGCAGGAAGACGAAGCTCGCCGCGGAGCCATCCAACACCGGCACCTCGTCGGCGTTGATGTCGATGATGAGGTTGTCCAGGCCCAGGCCCGCGCAGGCGGACAGCAGATGCTCGATGGTCTGCACCTTGGGCGCGCCCGGGTCGCCGCCAGGGCTGATGGTGGTGGCCATGCGCGTGTCGCTGACCGACGTCACACCGACCGGGATGTCGACCGGTGGGCAGAGGTCGACGCGGCGGAAGACGATACCGGTGTCAGCCGGCGCTGGGCGCAATGTCAGCTCGACCTTCTGGCCGCTGTGGATGCCGACGCCGACGGCGCGTGTGATCGACTTCAGGGTGCGTTGCTTGACCATGGGGTCAATTGTCCAAGATCAGACCTCGCCTTTGCGCTCCACGGGCAATCTGAGCGACAGGCGCGTGCCCATGCCGGGCTGGGAGTCGATGCGCAGCTTGCCGCCCAGGCGCTGGGCGCGCTTGATCTGGCTCTTCAGGCCGCGGCCGTGCTGAATGCTCTGCAGGTCGAAGCCGGCGCCATCGTCCTCGACGCGGATCTCAACATAGCTGCCGTGGTGGCGCGTCACCATGCGCACGCGGCTGGCCTGGGCATGCTTGAGCACGTTGTTCAGTGCCTCCTGCATCAGGCGCAGCACATGCAGCGCGTCGGGCGGCTCCAGCCAGGCCAGGGGCGGCAGGTCCTGCACGTCCCAGTCAAGCTTGAGGCCGCCGATCTGCAGCCTTTTTCCCAGGCGGTAGCGCATCGTCGCCAGCAGCGAGACGAGGTCGTGGCCGACCGGCTCCAGCGAGTCGATGACCAGGCGCAGGTCGTCCACGCATTCGCGCAGCACCTCCACGCACTGCTCGTGCGACATGCTGCCCTGCTCCATCGCCACCAGCGCCGACAGCAGCGAGGAGCCGAGGCCGTCATGCATGTCGGCCATGATGCGCTGACGCTCCAGCAGCAGGGCCTGCTGGCGCTCGGCCTCGCGCAGCTGCGCGTTCTGCGCATGCAGCACCGAGACCTGCTCGTCCAGGTCCTCCTGCAGCTGGCTGTTCTCGGCCTGGACCTGCTCGACGGCACCGACATAGCGGCGCTGCACCGCATGCAGGAAGCTGAGCATGACGGCCAGCGTCGCGAACGGCATCAGGAAGAAGTGTTCGGGCCAGGCCCAACCGGCCAGCACGGCGAGGTCGTGGCCGCCGATGACGACGCCGATGACCAGCGCCACGGCCATGATGCGCAGCTCGGTGCGGCGCTCCCGCCAGGCCAGGAAAGCCACCCAGGCCGTGCCGATGGTGGCGACGCCGGCCGTGACGGCGTACTGCATGACGACCATGTCGAGCTGGCGCAGCCACAGCGGCATGCTGAGCAGGCTCACCAACGTCACGCTAGCGGTCAACGCCCACTCCAGCCACAGGATGCGCCGGCTCGCAAAGCGCAGCGCGAACAACAGCGCCGTCAGCATGACCCAGCCCATGGATGCGTGTGTGGCCCACCAGAACCAGTCYTGCCCCGCCGGCGAAGCCGGCAGGCTGACGTAATAGTGCAGGTTGCGCACCATCCATGCGGCGGCACCGAGGGCAAACAGCCCATAGATGGCCTCGGGGCGGCGCAACCACAGCGTCAGCGCGAACAGCCCTAGCACCGCCAGCGTCAGGCTGACGGCCTGGGGCAGGCCGTTTTGGGCGCGCACCCGCCACAGCCAGCGTCTTTCCAGCTGATCGCGCGGGGCGATCCAGATGCGTGACACCGCGTGATAGCTGCCCGCCGGCACCGGCAGAGCGACGACCACGTCCAGCCCCTGGGCACCGATGCCGGGCAAGGGCAGCCACAGGGGCTGCACCCATTGCTCGCGCTCGGCATGCTGGTTGTCCAGCAGGGCCTGCCAGCCTTTGTCGGTGCGGGCCAGCACCGCGGCCGACAACGTGACCAGACGCGGCAGATACAAGGCCATGGCTTCGTCCCGCCCGCCCGGTACGTGAAGTCGGTACCAGCGCATCTCGTAGCCCCGCGCATCGCTGACCATGGCCGCGCCGGGGCGTGAGCGCACGTCAGGCATCGCCACGGGCTTCCAGGCCGCTTCGTCCTCGGGAGGCAGCAGTTCAGGCGGCAGCTCGAGATGGTCGCCGCCGGCCACCGTGTGGTGGCGCAGTGCGGTCCACCAGACGTCGAGCTGGTCGCGCGTCCAGGCGGTGGTGGCAAGCTCAGCGGGGGCCGCGTCATCGCTCCCGGCCCGTGCGCTGGGTTGGGGCAATCGCTGTGCCTGTAACGGCAGACAGGCCAGCAAGGCCAGCAGCAGCAGGCCGCGGCGCCATAGCAGGCCCAACTCAAGCATCCCTATGATTTCTTCTAGGCGTTGACATGGGGCGCGAGCATGCCACAGGGGGTGGCCCCGTCCCAACCGCCGCAGCACCGCTGGGCGGCGGGTGGCGACCGTTCAGCCGCCGGCGGGCAGACTCTTGCGGGCGGCCTCGCGGAGTTCGCTGGACAGCGCGGTGTCGCCGCCGACAGCGCGCGACAGCAACAGCGCCCCCACCAGCGTGGACAGCATGGCCAGCGCCTGCTCGCGTTGCTCGGGCGCCGAGTCGGCCGGCATCTGTTCCTGCAGCGTCGCCACGAGGTTGGCGACGCCCTCGGCAAACACCTCCCGCACGGCCGGCCCGCCACGCGCCGCATCACCCGCCAGCGCGACCAGGCCGCAGCCGGCACCGATATGGTCACGGTGAGCGTCGGACAGATAGGCCTTGACCCAGGCCTGCAGGCTGCGGTCGGACTGCGTCTTCCACTGCTCGCGGTTGGCCTGCAATGCGCGCCGCGTCGCCTGGGCGGCCAAGTCGTCCTTGGACTCGAAGTGGCCATAGAAGCCGCCACGCGTCAGGCCAGCGGCCTGCATCAGGTCGTTCAGGCCGATGCCATCGAAGCCGCGCTCGCGAAACAGCTGGGCGGCGTTGTCGAGGATGCGTTCGCGGTTCTCTTCGGCCTGGGCGCGGCTGACCTTCATCGCGGTCTCCTGGGGTCTTTGTGTGGGCGGGCTTGACGCATTTTATATGTTGACCGACATTTATATCAATCATGTCGGTCGACATGAATAAGCAAATCGAGAAGGAATTGCCACCATGAGGCTCAAGAACGCCGTCGTCTTCATCACCGGTGCCAACCGCGGCCTGGGCCGCGCCTTTGCCCAGGCCGCGCTGGCCGCGGGCGCCGCCAAGGTCTATGCCGCCGCGCGTGACCCGGCCTCCATCGACCTGCCCGGCGTCGTGCCCGTCGCGCTGGACGTGACCGACCCCACCCAGGTGGCCGCGGCGGCTGCGCAATGTACGGATGTGACGCTGCTGATCAACAACGCGGGCATCTCGCAGCAGGCCGGCGTGCTCGACGCGGATGCCATCGCGACGGCGCGCCGCCATCTGGACACCAACTTCTTCGGCGTCTGGGCGCTGACCCAGGCCTTCGCGCCGGTGCTGCAGGCCAACGGCGGCGGCGCGGTGCTGAATGTGCTGTCCGTGCTGAGCTGGGTGACGGTGCCGGGCCTGACGCCCTACAGCGCCAGCAAGGCCGCCGCCTGGGCGCTGAGCAATGGGCTGCGCAGCGAGCTGAAGGCCCAGGGCACGCAGCTGACCGGCCTGCATGTGGGCTATATGGACACCGACATGACGCGTGGCCTGGACGCGCCCAAGTCTGCGCCGGCCGATGTCGCTCGCCTGGCCCTGGCCGAGCTGGAAGCCGGCGCCTTCGAGGTGTTGGCTGACGACATCAGCCGCCAGGTCAAGCAGAGCCTGTCCACGGCCGCGCCAGCTTACGCGGGCTGAGCCCCGAACTCAGGAGAACGCCATGCTCGCCTCCCCTGCCCTTGCCGCGCCTTTCACGGCCAATGACGACGGCCACCTCGCAGCGGCCCGCCATGCCTTCTCGGCGCCCGAGCGCGTGCCGCTGACGGCCGAGGAGCGCGCTGCGCTGGCTGGCCACGCCGAACCGCCGCTGCGCCACGAAGGCCTCAAGCTCGCGCGCTGGACGCTGGGCGTCGGCCCACGCGTTGTCCTCGTCCACGGCTGGAACAGCCGCGGCGCCCATCTGCTCGGCTTCGCCCGGCCTCTGGTCGAGGCCGGCTTCTCGGTCACCCTTTTCGATCTACCCGCCCATGGCGACTCGACCGGTCATGCGGCCAGCGTCGTGCATGCCGGCCGCGCACTGCGCGCCGTGGTGGCCGACATCGGCAAGGAGGTGCACGGCGTCATCGGCCATTCGATGGGCTCGGCCGCCGCGCTGCTCGCGTTTGCCCACGGCTGGCGGGTCGGGCGCAGCGTGCATCTGGCCGGCCCCTCCTCGCTGTCGCCCATGGTCAAGGGCCTGGCCGCCGCTCAAGGCCTGGGCCCGGCGGATGCGGCCGCATTCGCGGGCTGGGTGGAACGCTTCATCGGCACGCGCATCACCTATGTGGATCTGGAGCGGCTGCAGCATGGCCTGCGCCATCCCGGGCTGATCGTCCACGACCCGGAGGATCGCACCGTGCCTTTCGCTGCATCCGAGGCGCTGCATGCGGCTTGGGCTGGCTCGCATCTGCAGCGCGTGAGCGGGCTTGGCCATCGCCGTCTGCTGGCGGATGCCGACGTCATCGCGCGCAGCATTGCCTTCATTGCCGAAGGAGCCAGTCAATGAGCGCCGTGCCCCGCCCCTGGCTGCTGACGCTGGCCGCGCTGTCAGCGCTGGCGACGCTGTCCACCAACATCCTGCTGCCGTCTCTGCCCGTGATGGCGCAGGCCCTGGGGTCGAGTGAGGCGGCCATGACGGCGGTGCTCAGCCTCTTCCTCGCCGTGTTCGCGCTGGCCCAACTCATCGTCGGCCCGTTGTCGGACCGCATCGGCCGCCGGCCCGTGGTGCTGGGCGGCTTGGCCGTCTTCATCGTGGGCAGCGTGGTTTGTGCTTTGGCGAGCGATCTGCCGTTGCTGCTGTTCGGCCGCGCGCTTCAGGCCGTCGGCGTCGCCGCCGCGTCGGTGCTGGCACGCGCCGCCGCGCGGGACCGTTTCGAAGGCCCGCAACTCGCTGCGCTGCTCGGCCGCATCATGGTTGTCATGGCCGCCGCGCCGGGCTTCTCGCCGCTGCTGGGTGGTCTTGTACAGGCCGCCTGGGGCTGGCGGGCGCTGTTTGTCGTGCTGGTGCTGGCAGGGCTGGCGCTGGCGGCGGCCTATGTCGGCATCGTCGGCGAGACGCTGCCGGCCGAGAGAYGGCGACGCCAGCCGGCCAGCGCGCTGGCACGCGGCTACGTCGTGCTGCTGGGTGATGCGCGCTTCATGCGCCCGGCACTCGCCACCGCCGCCATCCTCGGCGCGCTGTTTGCGTTCTTCGGCACCGCGCCGCTGGTGCTGGCGCGCGACTTCGGCTTCAGCGCACTGCAGGTCGGGCTGTTCTTTGCCACGTCCGTGTTCGTCGTCTTCGCAGCAGGGCAGACCGCGCCGCACTGGGCCTCGCGCTGGGGTGGCCCCACCGTGCTGCGCATTGGCGCAGCGCTGGCAACACTCGGCGGCCTGACGATGCTTGTCGCGAGTGGAGCCGGTCTCGCGGGTTTTGCCGTCGCGGTGGGCATCTTCCTGTTCGGCATGGGGCTGGTCTCACCCACTGGCACCGCACTGGCGTTGACGCCATTTGCATCGCAGGCCGGCCAGGCCTCCGCGCTGCTGGGCTTTCTGCAGATGGCGGCAGCGGCACTGCTGACAACGGCTGCCGCGACGTTGCCCGGTGCGCGCATGGATGCCTTGGCCCTGGTGCTGGCGGGAGGCGGTTTGCTGGCCCTGCTTTCTGGCGCCGCAAAGCCGGCCGCGGCGGTAGTACGCGCGTCCTGACAAAGCAAAAGGGCGAGCCTCACGGCTCGCCCTTCTTAGGATCAGCGACTGATCAGTCTGCCTGCTTGCGCAGGAAGGCCGGGATCTCGATCTCGTCCATGCCGTTGGACGACAGCGCCTCGACCTTGGCCGCGGCACTGCCCGAACGGCCATGGCGCCAGACGCTGGGCACATTGGCGTTCGCAAAGTCGCCCAGGCCGAGGCCGACATTGGCCTGCTGGCCCGTGGCCGGCGTGGCCATGGCCACGGCCTGCGTCAGCACAGGCATGCCGTCGGTACCGTTGCGCACCACCTGCTGGGTCTGCACGACCTGCAGCGGCGCCTGCTGGCGGGCGCGGCCGGCCGTCAGGCCGGTGGCGATGACGGTCACGCGCAGCGCGTCGCCCAGGCTCTCGTCGTAGGCGGTGCCGAAGATGACGTGCGCTTCATCCGAGGCGTAGCGCTTGATCGCGTTCATCGCGTTGCGCGACTCGCTGAGCTTGAAGTTGCTGCGGCCCGCGGCGATCAGCACCAGCACGCCACGCGCACCGGAGAGGTCGATGCCTTCCAGCAACGGGCAGGCCACGGCCGCTTCGGCGGCCTTGGCGGCGCGGTCCGGGCCGGTGGCTTGCGCCGTGCCCATCATCGCCTTGCCCGGCTCGCTCATCACCGTCTTGACGTCTTCGAAGTCGACGTTGACCAGGCCGGGGATGTGGATGATGTCGGAAATGCCGCCAACGGCGTTCTTCAGCACGTCATTGGCATGCGCGAAGGCCTGATCCTGCGTGACATCGTCGCCCAGCACATCGAGCAGCTTGTCATTCAGCACGACGATCAGCGAGTCGACATTTGCTTCGAGCTCGGCGAGGCCGGCATCGGCCGCCTTGGCGCGCCGGCCGCCTTCGAAATCGAAGGGTTTGGTGACGACACCGACCGTCAGGATGCCCATTTCCTTGGCAACCCTGGCAATCACCGGTGCAGCACCGGTGCCGGTACCACCGCCCATACCGGCGGTGATGAACAGCATATTGGCGCCGGCGATGGATTCGCGAATGCGGTTTTCGGCCTCTTCAGCCGCCGCCTTGCCCATTTCGGGTTTGGCGCCGGCACCGAGACCGGAGGTGCCGAGTTGCAGCAGCTGGTCGGCCTTGGACCGATTCAGTGCCTGCGCGTCGGTATTCGCGCAGATGAATTCCACGCCCTGAACGCCCTGGGCGATCATGTGGTCCACGGCGTTGCCGCCGCCACCACCGAYCCCGATCACCTTGATTTGGGTGCCTTGGTCAAACTCTTCGATCATCTCGATGGGCATATCGATCTCCTAACTGCTGCAATTGTGCCGTGGCACTCAATGGATGACTAGTTGCTGAAACAAATTTTTCGTAGCTATTGTTGGTTTTGGGGGGTCAAAAATTCCCCATGAACCAATCCTTGACCCGTCCAAGCAGGGTTTGCACCGAACCGGCCTGCTGCGCGGCCTTGAAACCTCGGCTGCGCGACAGCCGGGCCTCCTCCAACAGTCCCATGACGGTCGCCGAGCGAGGGTTGGCAACCATGTCGTAAAGGGCACCTGAATAAGTGGGCAGGCCGCGCCGGACGGGTTTCAGGAAAATATCCTCGGCGAGTTCCACCATGCCCGGCATGACGGCCGATCCACCGGTCAACACGATGCCGGAGGACAGCAATTCCTCATACCCGCTCTCACGAATGACCTGATGCACCAGGGAAAAGATTTCCTCGACGCGCGGCTCGATGACGCCGGCCAGCGCCTGCTTGGACAGCATCCTGGGGCTGCGGTCGCCCAGGCCGGGCACTTCCACTTGGTCGGAGGGGTCGGCCAGCAGCTGCTTGGCGACGCCATATTCGACCTTGATTTCCTCGGCGTCCTTGGTCGGCGTGCGCAACGCCATCGCGATATCGCTGGTGATCAAGTCGCCCGCGATGGGGATGACGGCGGTATGGCGGATCGAGCCGCCGGTGAATATCGCCACATCGGTCGTGCCGGCGCCAATATCGACCAGCGCGACCCCCAGGTCGCGTTCGTCGGCGGTCAGGGCGGCATGGCTGGAGGCGCTCGGGTTCAAAACCAGCTGATCCACTTCCAAACCGCAGCGGCGCACGCATTTGACAATGTTTTCGGCCGCGCTCTGTGCGCCGGTCACGATATGGACCTTGACCTCCAGCCGGCCACCGCTCATGCCGACGGGCTCCTTCACCTCATGGCCGTCAATGACAAATTCCTGCGGCTCGACCAGCAGCAGGCGCTGGTCGTTGGGAATATTGATGGCCTTGGCGGTTTCGACGACGCGAGTCACATCGACCGGCGTGACCTCCTTGTCGCGCACGATGACCATGCCGGTGGAGTTCTGGCCGCGGATATGGCTGCCCGTAATCCCCGTGTAAACCCTAGATATTTTGCAGTCGGCCATCATTTCGGCCTCTTTCAAGGCCTGCTGGATGGACTGGACGGTGGCGTCGATATTGACGACGACGCCGCGCTTCAAGCCATGTGACGGCGCCACCCCGAGGCCGGCAATGCGCAAATCCCCCCCCGGCAAAACCTCGGCCACGACGGCCATGATCTTGGCGGTCCCAATATCCAGCCCGACGACCAAATCCTTGTATTCCTTGGCCATGTCCGTCCTCAACGTTTTCTATTTACGGGTTTACCCGGGGTGTTCGTCGTCACGCCGCGCAGCTTGACCGCGTAGCCGTCGGCGTGGCGCAGGTCGGCGGACAGCAATGGGCTGCGGTAGGTCGCCGTGACCTGCGTGATGGATTGGGCGAAGCGGCCGAAGCGCTCGACCACGTCGGTCTCGCTGCCGCGGCCCAGTTCGACAACGGCGCCGCTGCCCAGCGTCGCGCGCCAGGAGCCGCGGCCCGACAGGTCCAGGCGGTCGATGCCCTCGCCGAGTTTTTCAGCGGCTGGCGACAGCGCCCGCCACATCTGCAGCATCGCGCCGGCGGTCTGCGCCGGGCCGGCGAGTACCGGCAGGGTTTCGTCCTCGACGTCGCCGAGATTGGCCTGGAAAACTTCGCCGAAGCTGTTGACCAGGGCCCGTTCGGCCGCGGCCTCGGTCGCAGAGTCGGCACCATCGGTGCGCGCCTCCCAATAGGCGGCGGCCCGGTGTTCCTCGAGATTGACCCGCAGCCGCATCGGCCAGACGCGCGTCAGCTGCGCGCGCCGCACCCAGGGCACAGCCTCGAAAGCGGCGCGGCCGTCCTTCAGGCTCATGCTGAGAAAGGAGCCGTGCAGGCGCGGCAGGGCATTGGCGCGCAGCGAGGCCACGCTGTTGCGGCTGACATCGCCCTCCACCTGGATGGCGCGCAGGTTGAACGCCGGCAGGCGCACGACCCAGCGCAGCACACCCCAAGCGGCGGTTGCCACCAGCGCAGCCACGAGCAGCGCCGACACCGCATTCATCAAGCGGATGTCGGACGGCAGCGCGGCGGTGGCGGCGGCGGAGTTCATGCGCGATCGAGCCTCGCTTGCGACAGCAGCCACAGGCACAGATGCGGGTAGTCCACGCCCACGGCCTGCGCGGCCTTGGGCACCAGGGAGTGCGACGTCATTCCGGGGCTGGTGTTCATCTCCAGCAGGAAGGGCTTCATGTCGGACTTGCGCAGCATCAGGTCAGCGCGACCCCAGCCGCGGCAACCGAGCAGGCGATAGGCATGCAGCACGAGGCGACCGATCTCGGCCTCGAGTGCAGCGGGCAGCGAGCCGAACAGGTACTGCGTCGTATCGGTCTCGTACTTGTTCGCGAAGTCGTAGTTGCCGGCCTCGGCGCGGATCTCGATGACGGGCAGCGCGACGGCGCCCTCGCCTTCACCCAGCACGGCACAGGTCAGCTCGGGCCCTTCGATGCATTGCTCGAACAGCAGCTCATCGTCAAAGCCCAGCGCCAACTCGACAGCGCCCTGCATGTCGGAATAGCCGGCGGCCTTGGTGATGCCGATGCTCGAACCCTCGTGCGGCGGCTTCACGACGACGGGCAGGCCGAGCGTGTCGGGAATCGTGCGGATGCGCTCGCGAGTCAGTTCGGCGCGGGACAGGGCCAGGTATTGCGGCGTCGGCAGGCCCTCGTTGGCCCACAGCCGCTTGGTCATGGTCTTGTCCATCGCAACGCCGGAGGCCGTCACGCCCGAACCGGTGTAGGGAACGCCCAGCCATTCGAGAGCGCCTTGGATGGTGCCGTCCTCGCCGCCGCGACCGTGCAACGCGATGAAGGCACGATCAAAGCCCTCGTCCTTCAGGGCTTGCAACGGACGTTTGGCGGGATCGAAGGCGTGCGCATCGACGCCGATGGATTGCAGCGCGGCCAGCACGCCGTTGCCGCTCATCAGCGACACCGGCCTCTCGGCACTGTGACCACCGAAGAGCACGGCAACCTTGCCAAGACCCTTGGCATCGATGTTCAGATCGACAGGCGACTTCATGCTGCGCCTCCTTGGAAATGTTCCGCGACGCGGCCCGGCAGGCTGCTCATCGAGCCTGCTCCCATGCCGATGACGACATCGCCATCGCGGGTCAACGTGGCCAGCGCCGCCGGCATGTCGGCCACGCCGGCCACGAAGTGGGGGGTGCCGACGGCCTGCGCGAGCGCCGTACCGGTCGCGCCTTCGATGGCGGCCTCGCCGGCCGAATAGACCTCGGTCAGCAGCACGACGTCGGCACCGGCCATCACCCGCACAAAGTCGGCAAAACAGTCCCGCGTGCGCGTGTAGCGATGCGGCTGGAAGGCCAGAACGAGGCGGCGGCCCGGATAGGCGCCGCGCGCGGCGGCCAGCACGGCGGCCATCTCGACCGGGTGGTGGCCGTAGTCGTCGACCAGTTCGAAGCGGCCGCCATCGCCCGCCGGCCATTCGCCATGCTTCTCGAAGCGGCGGCCGACGCCGGAGAAATTCTTCAGTGCCCGCTGGATGGCCTCGTCCGGGCAGTCCAGCTCCATCGCGATGGCGATGGCCGCGAGCGCATTGCGCACGTTGTGCTCGCCGGCCAGATTGAGCAGCACGTCCAGGTCGGCCGCGCCCTCGCGCTGGCAGCTGAAGCGCATCTGCGCGCCGGCCAGCGCCTGCACATCGACCGCGCGCACGCCGACACCCGCGGACAAGCCGTAGCTGACGACCGGCCGCTCGATGCGGCCGAGGATGGCCCGCACGCCCGGGTCGTCGGCGCACACCACCGCCGCGCCGTAGAAGGGCATGCGGTGCAGGAATTCGATGAAGGCGTCGTGAAGCCGCTCGACCGAATGACCATAGGTGTCCATGTGGTCCTCGTCGATGTTGGTGACGACGGACAGCACGGGGCTGAGCTTCAGGAAGGAGGCATCGCTCTCGTCGGCCTCGACGACGATGAACTCGCCCTTGCCGAGGCGCGAGTTGGCGCCGGCGGCGTTGAGCTTGCCGCCGATGACGAAGGTCGGGTCCAGGCCGGCTTCGACGAGGATGGCGGTGACCAGCGACGTCGTCGTCGTCTTGCCATGCGTGCCGGCGATGGCGATGCCGCGACGCAGCCGCATCAGCTCGGCCAGCATGACGGCGCGCGGCACGACCGGCACCTGGCGACCGCGAGCCGCCTGCACCTCGGGGTTGTCAGCGGCGACGGCGGTGCTGGTGACCAGGGCCTGCGCTTCGCCGATATTGGGCGCGGCGTGGCCGATCTCGACCCGCAGGCCCAAGGCCCGCAGTCGCTCGGTCGTCGCGCTCTCGACGGCGTCCGAGCCGCTGACCGTGAAGCCCAGGTTGTGCAGGATTTCGGCGATGCCGCTCATGCCGGCGCCGCCGATGCCGACGAAATGCAAACGCTGTACGGCGTGCTTCATGTCAGCCTCTCGTCCGACGGATACGTCGGCCGACCCCCCGAGGGGATGCGGGCCGGCTCGGGAGCGGCCCAGCGCTCGGCCCGCCATGCACTACGGCCACCACGGCTCATTTCAGCATCCCCTCAATCTCGTCGGCCACACGCGCAGCCGCGCGGGGGCGGGCCAGCGAGCGGGCCTTCTCGCCCATGGCAAGCAGGGCGCTGCGGTCCAGGCTGCTCAGCAGTTCATGCAGCTTGGCCGGCGTCAGCTCGCCCTGGGGCAAATGGATGGCCGCGCCGTGCTGGGCCATGAAGACGGCGTTGTCGCGCTGGTGCGAGGTCGTGCTGACAACCAGCGGCACCAGCACTGCGGCGCATCCAGCCGCGCAGAGTTCGCTGACGGTGATGGCGCCTGCGCGGCAGACGACAACGTCGGCCCAGGCCAGCGCCGCTGCCATGTCGTCGATGAAGGGGCGCACTTCCGCCGACAGGCCGGCATCGGCATAGGCCTGCCAGACGGCGCCGAGATGGTCCTGCCCCGACTGGTGCAGCACCAGCGGCCGCTGTTCCTCGGGCCACAGCGCCAGCGCCTGCGGCACTACCTGGTTCAGCGCGCGCGCGCCGAGCGAGCCGCCCAGCACCAGCACATGCAGCGGGCCGGACCGCTCGGCCATGCGCTCGGCGGGCGCAGCCAGTGCTTCGATCTCGGCGCGCACCGGATTGCCGCTGACGACAGCGCCCGACGTCGAAGCCGCCGCCGCACCGTCGAAGCCGAATGCAATCCGGCGCGCAAAGGGTTTCAACGCGAGGTTGCTTTTCAGCATCGCCGCGTCAGCATTGACCAGCATCAGCGGCCGGCCGGTGAAGGCAGCCGTCAGGCCGCCCGGCAGGCAGACATAGCCGCCCATGCCGAGCACGGCCGTCGCATGGCGCTGCGCATAGACGCGACGCGCCTGGCCCAGCGACTTGAAGAACCCGACGATGCCGCGCAGCGCATGCTTCAGCCCCTTGCCGCGCAGGCCGGCAAACGGCAGCGCATCCAGCTCGATGCCACGTGCCGGCACCAGGCGGTTCTCCATGCCGGTCGGCGTGCCGATCCACGACACGGTCCAGCCGCGGCGCTGCATTTCCTCGGCGACCGCCAGGCCGGGAATGATGTGGCCACCGGTGCCGGCGGCCATGACGACCAGGTGCCGCGTCATGACCTGCCTCCGCGCATCATCTGCCGGTTTTCCAAGTCGATCCGCAGAACAACGGCCAGCGCCACACAGTTCATCAAGATCGCCGACCCGCCAAAGCTCATCAGCGGCAGCGTCAGCCCCTTGGTCGGCAGTGCGCCCAGATTCACGCCCATGTTGATGAAAGCCTGGCCGCCCATCCAGATGCCAATGCCCTGGGCGTAGAGACCCGCGAACACGCGGTCCAGTGCGATGGCCTGGCGGCCGATGAGGAAGCAGCGGCGGGTCAGCCAGAAGAACGCAAGGATCACCACGGCCACTCCAGCAAAACCAAGTTCCTCGCCGATGACGGCGAGCAGGAAGTCGGTATGCGCCTCGGGCAGGTAGTGCAGCTTCTCGACGCTGCCGCCCAGGCCCTGGCCCAGCCACTCGCCGCGGCCGAAGGCGATCAGGCTGTGCGTCAGCTGGTAGGCCTTGCCTTGGGCGTACTTCTCGTCCCAGGGGTTCAGGTAGGCAAAGATGCGCTCGCGGCGGAACTCGCTGAAGCTGATCATCAACACGAAGG
>NZ_JBFULE010000035.1:0-20621 GCF_056400485.1 Roseateles sp. P5_B10 | reverse complement strand
CTCCCCTTCTAAACCGCCGAGAAGCGCAGAAGCCCGGGGCGCGAGCGCAGCGAGCCTCAAGCTCTGACTTCGCGCCCCTTTGTTTGAACGGAGCGTAGCGAAGTGAGTTGGGCGCGGCCCCGGGYTTCGAGCATCGCAGGRSACCCGGCTMYGCCGGGCGGTTTYGCAGGGGAGAGCTTTTTGCCTACTTTTTGGCGGCGCAAAAAGTAGGTCGGCCGCCGGGACGAAATCCCGGCTGGGCCTGTACGTCAACCCATGCTGCGACAAAACAGCCCTCAGCTCATCTTGCAAGAGGCCGCATACGCATCCTCATGCTGCGTGAAGATCTTCCCCAACGTCCGGTTCGTCACCCTTCCCTGCCCATCCTTCGTGATCACCCGCAAGTAGTAATCCTGAATCGGGTACTGATTCCGATTGAACTTGAACGCCCCACGCACCGACTCGAACTTCGCCACCTTGATCGCCTTCAATAGCGCCGGCTTGTCCTCGACCTTCCCCTTCACATCCCTCACCGCTGCATTCATCAACAACGCCGCGTCATACCCCTGGCTCGCATACAGCGACGGCAACCTTCCRTAGTCCTTCAAAAAATCAGCCACGAACTTCTTGTTCGCCGCGTTGTCCATGTCATGCGCCCAATGCGAGCTGTTGAACATGCCCAGCATCGGCTCGCCCACCGCCTTGATGACATCCTCATCCGCAGAGAACCCAGGCCCGAACAGCGTCACATCCTTGGACAGCCCCGCGCCGACGAACTGCTTGATGAAGTTGATGCCCATGCCGCCGGGCAGAAAGATGTACATCGCATCCGGCTTGGCCGCGCGAGCCTGCGCAAGCTCCGCGGCGTAGTCGAGCTGCCCGAGCTTGGTGTAGATCTCCTCGACGACGGCGCCCTTGTAGTAGCGCTTGAAGCCCGTCATCGCGTCCTTGCCCGCCGGGTAGTTGGGCGCCAACAGCACGAGCTTCTTGAAGCCCTTCTCCGTCACAGTCTTGCCCACGGCCTCGTGCAGGTTGTCGTTCTGCCAGGCAACGTTGAAGAAATACGGGTTGCATTGCTCGCCGGCGTACTGCGACGGACCGGCGTTGGCGCTGATGTAGGGGATCTTCGCGTCGAACACCGACGGCCCGACGGCCAGCATCACGTTGGAGAAGACGATGCCGGTCATGAAGTCGACCTTGTCGCGCTTGATGAGGCGCTCGGCGCTCTGCTTGGCGACCTCGGGGTTCTGCTGGTCGTCGGCCGTGACCATCTCGACAGGCAGGCCGCCGAACTYGCCGCCGCTGTGCTTGAGGCCGAGCGCGAAGCCATCGCGGATGTCTACGCCCAGGCCGGCGCCGGGGCCGGACAATGTGCTCAGGAAGCCGACCTTGAGCTTGTCGGCGGCCTGGGCCGCGGGGAGCAAGGCAAGGCCGAGGGTGATGGCGGCAAAAGTCTTCTTCATGCGCAGGGTCTCCATGAGAAAAAGGGGCGGTCAGGCTTTGAGCTTGAAGCGCTGCAGTTTGCCCGTCTCGGTGCGCGGCAGGTTCTCGCGGAACTCAATGAGACGCGGATATTTGTAGGGCGCGATGGTCGCCTTGACGTGGTCCTGCAACGCCTTCACGTCGCCGGCATGGCCCGCGCGCAGCACGACGAAGGCTTTCACGAGCTGGCCGCGCTCTTCGTCGGGCACGCCGATGACGCCGCATTCGGCCACCGCCGGGTGGCTGAGCAGCGCGGCCTCGACCTCGGGGCCGGCGATGTTGTAGCCACCCGAGATGATCATGTCGTCGGTGCGGGCCTGGTAGACGTAGTAGCCATCGGCGTCGATCAGGTAGGAATCACCGGTCAGGTTCCAGCCGTCCTGCACATACTGGTGCTGGCGCTCGTCGGCGAGATAGCGGCAGCCCGTCGGGCCCTTGACGGCGAGATGGCCGACCTTGCCCGCCGGCAGGGGCTGGCCACCATCGTCGAGGATGCAGGCCTGGTAGCCAGGCACGGGCTTGCCGGTCGCGCCGGGCTTGGCCGTCTCTTCGGTATGGGAGATGAAGATGTGCAGCAGCTCCGTCGCGCCGATGCCGTCGAGCAGTTCGATGCCCGTCGCCTGTTTCCACAGCGCGCGCGTCGCGGCGGGCAAGGCCTCGCCTGCGCTGACGCATTTGCGCAGGGACGAGAGGTCGTGCTGCGCCACCATCGGCGCCATCGCGCGATAGGACGTCGGCGCCGTGAAGCAGACCGTCGCGCGGTGCGCCGCAACTGCAGCGAGCAGCAAATCGGGCGCGGGCTTTTCAAGCAGCACGGCCGACGCGCCCACACTCATCGGGAACAGCAACAGGCCGCCAAGGCCGAAGGTGAAGGCCAATGGCGGGCTGCCGATGAAAACGTCGCTGGCCTGGGCACGCAGGCAGTGCACCGGCCAGCAGCGGCAGATCGCGAGGATGTCGCGATGGAAGTGCATCGTGCCTTTGGGCTGGCCCGTGGTGCCCGACGTGAAAGCGATCAGCGCGCAGTCGTCGCTGGCGGTATCGACGTTGGTGAAGGTGGCGGGCTGCCGCGCCGCGCGGGCTTCGAGGCCATCGGGCTCGTTGCTGCGGTAGTGGCAGATGCCGCGCAGCAGCGGGTTCTGCAACTGCGCTGCCGCCAGCTCGTCGGCCAGCGCGGCGTCGCACAGTGCATGCGTGACCTCGGCCTTGGCGATGACCTTGCCCAGCTCAACCGCGCGCAACAGCGGCATGGTCGCAACGGCAATCGCACCGGCTTTGATGACGGCAAACCAGCAGGCCGCCAGTTGCGGCGTGTTCGCGCCGCGCAGCAGCACCCGGTTGCCGGGCACGACGCCGAGTTCGTTGACCAGCACGTTGGCGATGCGGTTTGCCTCGGCCTGCAGCTCGGCATAGGTCCAGCTCACGCCGGCGCCCTGCACGCAGGGTCGGTCGCCATCGCCCTGCTCCACCCAGCGGTCCAGCAGCTCGGTCGCCGCGTTCAGCTTGGGGCCGAACTGCAGTTCGGGCAGATCGAAGACCAGCTCCGGCCACTGGTCCTGCGGCGGGAGGTGGTCTCTTGCGAAGGTATCCAGGTGGGCCGATGGATGCATGGTTCAGGCCTTCAACAGTTCGCGGCCGATGATCAGTTGCTGCACTTCGCTGGCGCCCTCGTAGATGCGCAGCGCACGGATTTCCCGGTAGAGGGATTCGACGATCTCGCCCCGACGCACGCCGCGGCCGCCGAAGAGCTGCACCGCAGCGTCGATGACCCGCTGAGCGCCCTCGGTGGCCATCAGCTTGGCCATCGCGGCTTCCTTGGTGATGGTCCGACCCTGGTCGCGCAGCCAGGCGGCGCGGTAGACCATCAGCGCGGACGAGTCCACGGTGCAGGCCATGTCGGCCAGCTTGGCTTGCGTGAGCGGCAGATCGGCCAGGCGGGCGCCGAACATGGGGCGGGCCTTGGCCTGAGCCAGGCCTTCCTGCAGCGCGCGGCGGGCAAAGCCCAGGGCCGCGGCTGCGACCGAGGTGCGAAACACGTCCAGTGTGCGCATGGCCAGCTTGAAACCGTCGCCCGGTGCACCAAGCATCTGCGACTTGGCGACGCGACAATTGGTGAAGCGCAGTCGGGCTAGCGGGTGCGGTGCGATGACGTCGATGCGCTCGGCAATCTCAAATCCCGGAAGTCCTGCATCAACGATGAACGCGCTGAGGCCACGCGAGCCTGGCGCTTCACCCGTGCGCGCGAACAGCACATAGAAGTCGGCGATGCCGCCGTTGGAGATCCAGGTCTTCTCGCCGTTCAGCAGATAGCTGTCGCCGTCTTCGGTGGCGCTGCACTGCATGGCCGCGACATCCGATCCAGCTTCGGGCTCAGACAGCGCGAAGGCCGACAGCGCCTCACCACGCGCCACGCGCGGCAAATAGCGCTCGCTCTGGGCCTGCGTGCCCTGCAGCGAGATGGCGCCCGAGCCCAGGCCCTGCATCGCAAAGGCGAAATCAGCCAGGCCGTCATGCTTGGCCAGCGTCTCGCGGATCAGGCAGATGGCGCGGGTGTCGATGGCCTGGCCTTCACCGGCCACCGCGTGGTTCAGCCAGCCGGCAGCGCCGAGCTGGGCGACGAGGCTGCGGCATTGCCCATCGACATCCGCGTGATGATCGACATGCAGGTTCGCGGTGCACCAGGCGTCCAGCGAATTCACCAGCTCACGGTGCTTGGCGTCGAAGAAGGGCCAGTCGAGATGCTCCATCTCAATCCCCTTGGAAGACCGGCTTCTGCTTCGCCACGAAGGCTTCGTAGGCTCGATGGAAGTCCTTGGTCATCATGCAGATGGCCTGGGCCTGCGCCTCGGACTCGATGGCTTCGTCCACGCCCATGGACCACTCTTGATGCAGCATGCGTTTGGTCATTGCGTGGCCGAAGCTCGGGCCTGAGGCGATCTCGCCAGCCCAGGTCATCGCTTCATTCAACAGTTGCTCGGGCGCGATCAAGCGGTTCAGGAAACCCCAGGACAGCGCCTCTTCGCCACCCAGGCTGCGGCCGCTGTAGAGCAAATCCGACGCCCGCCCCTGGCCGACGATGCGCGGCAGCATGGCGCAGGCACCCATGTCGCAGCCGGCCAGGCCCACACGGGTGAACAGGAAGGCCGTCTTGCTGCGTGCGGTGCCGACGCGCAGGTCGGACGCCATCGCCATGATGGCGCCGGCACCGGCACAGACGCCGTCAATGGCCGTGACGATGGGTTGCGGGCAGGCACGCATGGCCTTCACCAGATCGCCCGTCATGCGCGTGAAGGCCAGCAGGTCGGGCATGCTCATGCCGGTCAACGGRCCGATGATCTCGWRCACRTCRCCGCCCGASSAGAAGTTGCCGCCGGCGCCCTGGATGACGATGGCTTTCACGTCATCGACATAGCTCAGCCGGCGGAACAGGTCGCGCAGCTCGGCGTAGGACTCAAAGGTCAGCGGGTTCTTGCGCTCGGGCCGGTTCAGCGTGATGACGCCGACGGCGCCCTGCTGCTGCCAGACGAAGTGCTCGGGGCTGTAGCCGGCGAGGCTCTGGCTGTTGCCGGAAGTCAGATAGGGGGTCATGCGGCATCCTTGGCCAAATGGGTTTTCAGCTGCGCGAGCAGCTCGTGGACCTGGGTCTTCTGCGCGGGCGTCCAGCCGGCAAACAGCTCGACGATCCAGCCCTCGTGCGTGGCGGCCATGCGCTTGAACTGGCGGCGGCCCTGCGGCGTGAGCTTGACGATGAAGCTGCGGCGGTCGTCGGCGCGGGTCTCGCGCAGCACCAGACCTTCGGCTTCGAGCTGGTCGGTGATGCCGGTGACATTGCCGCCCGTCACCATCAGCCGCTTGGACAGCTCGCGCATCGTCAGCCCGTCGGGATGACGCTCGAGCTGGGCGAGCAGGTCAAAGCGCGGCAGCGTGGTGCCGAAATCGGCGCGAAGGCGCTGGCGGATCTGGTCTTCCACGCGGGTTGTGCAGGACAGCAGGCGCAGCCAGAGCCTGAGGGCCTGGTGGTCGTCTTCCGAAAGACGCGTTTCGAGATCGGACTCGGTGGCCGACATCACATCGTCTCCCCGCCGCAGACGGCAATGGCCTGGCCGTTGATGGCGCCGTTGCCGACGATCCATGCCACGGTGTCCGCCACTTCCTCGGGCTGGATCAAGCGGCCCTGCGGGTTCACCTTGGCCAGCTCTGTGCGCGCTTGCTCGGCCGTGCGGCCGGTCTTGGCGACGATGGTGTCGACGGCATTCGCGACGATGTCGGTCTCGGTGTAGCCCGGGCAGACCGCGTTGACCGTCACGCCCTTGGCCGCCACTTCCAGCGCCATCGCCCGCGTCAGTCCCAGCACGCCATGCTTGGCCGCGCAGTAGGCCGCCACATAGGCATAGCCCTTGAGCGCCGCCGTGCTGGCCACGTTGATGATGCGACCTTCCTTGCGCAACAGCATGCCGGGCAGCACCGCGCGGCTGCACAGGAAGCTGCCGGTGAGGTTGACGTTGAGCAGGCGCTGCCACAGCTCCAGCGAGGTGCGGGCGAGCGGCGCCGTCTCGACCTGGCCGGCGTTGTTGACGAGGATGTCCACATCGCCCACGGCGGCGAAGGCGTCGGTGACGCTGTCCTCGTTGCCGACGTCGCAGATCTGGATGGCTACATCACCCAATGCCGCCTGTGAACTGCGCAGGCGATCTTCACTGCGCCCCATCAGCGTGACGCGAAAACCGTCCGCGAGCAGCCGCTTCGCCACCGCCGCGCCGATGCCACTGCCGCCACCCGTCACAACTGCATGTTTTTTCATACGCCCAACGCCTTGTTCGCCTGCTCGGCTGCGGCCACGCCTGCCGAGCGCTGGCGCTCGAATTCGCGCTCCAGCTGGCTCTTGCCGGACAGGTACTGTTTGGGCCATTCCAGCCCGATGGGCCCGCGGTAGCCGATGCGCGCGGCCTCGGTCAAAGTCCACGCTGGATTGGCCAGGTGCGGCCGCGCGATGGCGCAGAGGTCGGCGCGCCCCGACGCGATGATGCTGTTGACGTGGTCAGCCTCGGAGATGGCGCCGACGGCCATGGTCGCGATGCCGACGCGGTTGCGGATGCTMTCGGCGAACGGCGTCTGGAACATGCGKCCGTAAACGGGCTTTTGCGCCTTGCTGACCTGGCCGGACGACACGTCGATGAGATCGGCGCCCGCTTCCTTGAATGCGGCAGCGAGGGCGACTGCGTCCTCGAGCGTCGTGCCGCCCGGCACCCAGTCGTGAGCCGAAATGCGCACGGACATGGGCCGGTCCAGCGGCCAGACCTCGCGCAGCGCCGTGAAGACTTCGAGCGGATAGCGCAGCCGGTTCTCCAGCGAGCCGCCGTAGTCGTCGTCGCGGTGGTTGGTCAGCGGCGAGATGAAGGCGGACAGCAGATAGCCGTGGGCGCAGTGCAGCTCCAGCCAGTCGAAGCCGGCATCGGCGGCGCGGCGAGCGGCGTTGACGAAGTCCTCGCGCACGCGGTCCATGTCGGCGCGCGTCATCGCCCGCGCGACCTGGCTGATGCCATCCAGGTATTGCTGCGGCGAGGCCGAGATCAGCGGCCAGTTGCCGTCGGGCAGCGGCTGGTCTTCACCCTCCCAGGGCACGCATGTCGAGCCCTTGGGGCCGGCGTGGCCGAGCTGCATGGCGATCCTGGCGCTGCTGTGGGTGTGCACATGCTCGACGATGCGCTGCCACGCGGCGCCCTGGCCGTCGTTCCACAGTCCCGGGCAACCCGGCGTGATGCGCGCGTCCGGAGACACGCAGGTCATCTCCGCAAAAACGAGGCCGGCACCGCCCAACGCACGGGCGCCGAGGTGGGCCAGGTGGTAGTCGCCAGGAATGCCGTCCTCGCAGCTGTACTGCGCCATCGGCGACACGACGACGCGGTTCTTCAGCGTGACGCCGCGCAGCTTGAAGGGCGTGAACATCGGCGGCACCTGGGCGTCGACACCGCTCTGCGCCGCCAGCCAGCGTTCGAACTCGCCCACATAGCGCGCATCGCGCAGGCGCAGGTTCTCGTGCGAGATGCGCTGGGAACGCGTAAGCAGCGAGTAGGCGAACTGCTCCGGCGCCAGGCGCGCATGGCGCTCGACGTTCTCGAACCACTCGGTGGAGTTGCGCGCCGCGTTCTGGATGCGCAGCACCTCGATGCTGCGCGTGGCCTGGTAGGCGTCGAGCGCCGTTGGCAGGTCGCCGTGGTTATGGATGTCTCGCGCCAGGTCGATGGCGTCCTCCAGCGCGAGCTTGGTGCCCGAGCCGATGGAGAAGTGCGCCGTGTGGGCGGCGTCGCCCATCAGCACAACCGGCGCGCGCCCGTTGTGATGCACCCAGGTCTTGCAGACGACGCGCGGGAAGCGGATCCACGACGCCGAGCCGCGCAGGTGGCTGGCATTGGAGATCAACGGGTGGCCATCCARCACCTTGGCGAAGAGCTTCTCGCAGAAGGCAATGCCGTCTTCCTTGCTCATGTCCTCCAAGCCCGCGGCGCGCCAAACGTCTTCGGGCGCCTCGACGATGAAGGTCGAGTGCGTGGCGTCGAAGCGGTAGGCGTGCGCCTGGAACCAGCCCCATTCGGTCTGCTGGAAGTCGAAGGTGAAGGCGTCGAAGAGCTTGGTGGTGCCCAGCCACACGAAGCGGCAGGCACGCAGGTCGACGTCGGGCTGGTAGGTGGCAGCGTACTTCTGGCGGATGCGGCTGTTCAGGCCGTCGGCGGCGATGATGAGGTCGGCGTCGATGTCGACGTCATCCAGCACGTCGGTCTCGTAGACCAGCTCCACGCCCAGCGCCTCACAGCGCGCCTGCAGGATATTCAGCAGCTTCTTGCGGCCGATGCCGCAGAAGCCGTGGCCGCTGGAGACGATGCTGCGGCCGCGGAAGTGGACGGCGATGTCGTCCCAGTGGTTGAAGGCCTCGCTGATCTGCTCAGCGGTCTCGGCGTCGGCCTCGCGCAGCGCATCCACGGTCTGGTCCGACAGCACGACGCCCCAGCCGAAGGTGTCGCCCGCGCGGTTGCGCTCCAGCACCCTGACCTGGTGGGCCGGGTCGGCCTTCTTCATCAGCAGCGCGAAATACAGGCCAGCGGGTCCGCCGCCGACACAGGTGATACGCATGGGATGCCCCTTCTGCGTAGCACTTTAGGAATCGATAGTTCAAACGTCAAGCATTTATCTTGACTGCAACCCCACGGACAAACCCGCAGCTTGAAGCGGTGGGGAGGGGCGGCGCGACGGCGTCAGCGCGGCTTGCTGTAGTTGACGGTGCCGCGCCCACCGGCTAGAGGCTTGACATCGGCGAGGTGCGCCCGGGCCGCCGCGTTGTCCCGCAGATAGGCGTCAAAGAACAGCAGCTCCCAGGCGGTGGCTTCCTGTTCGGCAGGCCCGCTGAGGAGGTGGCCCTCACCCGGCATTTCGACGGCCCAGGCCGGGCCGCCCAGGCGGCGCACGCCGGCCTTGACGCTGCCGGGCGAGACCGAACCGTCCTTCTCGGCATAGACGGCGAAGAACGGCGTCTTGACCTGGGCAAGGCCGCTGAAGTCGCGGCCGAAGGACCAGGCATGGGTCTGGAAGGGCCAGATGCCGAAGCTGGCGCCGAGGAAGGGCACAAGGCCGAAGCCGGCCTTCAGGCGGGCGTCGCGAAAGGACTGCCCGGGCACAGCCGGGTCGGCGCCGCCGAGCATCGCCAGCACCGTCTGGCCGCCCGCGCTGGCGCCCGAGGCGCCGATGCGGGCCGTGTCCACCGCGCCGGCAAAGTCAGGGTGGCTGAGCACATGGTCAAGCGCCGCCTTGAAGGCCACCCGGCGCAGGGCCACGGGTTCGGCATAGCCGCTGACGCGGCCATCGCCATGGAAGATGTCGACGACGATGTAGCCGTGCGAGGCCAGCTGCTTGAGGTGGGCCAGATGCCAGAGGCCGTGGGTGTTGTAGCCGCCCGAGTAGACGATGAGCGGGTACTTGGCTGCCGGGTCTGCAAAAACCGGCCGCTCGCCCGGCGCCTGCATGTGCGGGAAGACGTTGTCGCCGGTGTCCTTGTAGGGGAAGGCGTAGTTCGGCCGGGCGTTGTCGGCGCGGGTGGGATACAGGACGTAGAGCAGCAGTGGCAGCTGCTGCCCGGCCAGCGCCCCCGCGCCGGATTCGTTGGCCGGTACGGTGACCTTGAGCAGCTGTGCGGCGTCGCGGCGGCTCAGCAGTTCATCGACGTACAGGCTGCGCGAGCCGTCGACCTTGCCGTTGAGATAGTCCACCAGCGGCCGGTCGCCAGCGGCGCTGGTGGCGACCGCCATGTTGGTGCTGCCGACCGCGTACGGGCCGGGAGGGGCGACGAAGTCGGCAGCGTGGGCGCACGCCAGCCCCCCGGTGGCCAGAAGAAGAAGCAATCGGGCCAGCAGGCGAGACATGGGATTCCTTTTGGAGGGCGATCAGCGCGGCACGTCGTCCCAGCGCAAGTGCACGACGCGATAGCCGGTGGCCTTCAACGACTGCAGCAAAAATGGCAACGCCCGCGCCGTCTGGTCCTGAACGTCGTGCAGCAGCACGATGCCACCGCCGCTCTTGGCCAGCTGGCCCAGCAGCTTGGTCGCAAGCATCTGCGGCGTCTGGTCGGGCAGCCAGTCCTCGGCACCGGCGTCGACGGACATGACGGTGATGTCGCGCTCGCGCAGCGCGGCCATCAGCACGGGCGATTCCGCCAGAAAGGGGAAGCGATAGGCCGCCGGCTCGCTGCCCAGCACCTCACGGTAGGCAGCCACCATGGCATCCAGGTCGGCGATCTGCGCCGGTGCGGGCAGCTGACCGAATGCCAGATGCTGGAAACCATGCATGCCGACGCTGTGGCCGGCGTCGCGCACCTGGCGGGCCAGGGCGGCGTGGGCGCGCATGGGCTCGCCGTTCATGAAGAAGCTGGCCTTCACGCACTGGTCGGCCAGGGCCTTTAGCACCAGCGGTGTGGACTCGGGCCGCGGGCCGTCGTCGAAGGTCAGCACGACCTCCTTCGGCGCCAGCCCTGGCAGCGCCGCATGTTGCGCCTTGCCCCAGGCCGCGCCCTCGCGCTTGAACGTCAATGTGCGCGACGTGCCCAGCGCATCGGCCGCACAGGCGGGTTGAGCGGGCTGGGCGGGCTGGCCGGATGTGGCGGCGGCCAGGGCCATGGCCAGCAGCAGGCTCATCAGTGGCCGGCCACGGCGGCGGGTTCGCCAAACTCGCCCGCCTCCTCGTGGTCATGCGGGAAGGGCGCCAGCCAGGCCAGCACCACGGGCGGGATGGAGAAGATCAGCACCCAGCCGAAGAAGCTCACGTACTGGTGATTGACGTAGTTCCACAGCAGGCCGCTGACGCTGCCGGTGCCCCACTTGGTCAGCGCCATCACGCCGGTGGCCATCGCGTAGTGCGCCATGCGGAAGGGCCCCGGGGCGATCTGCTGCATCATGTAGAGCATGTGGCCGACCGAGCCCATGCCGAAGCCGAACTTCTCGATGCAGACGATGGCCGCGATGGTGGTCGTGTCCGTCGGCATCGACTGGGCCAGGTAGAAATAGGTCAGGTGCGGGATGTTGAGCACCAGGGCCAGCGTGAAGAAGCTGCGCGGCAGCGTGCGCTTGGCGACGAAGAAGCCGCCCAGGAAGGCCCCGGCGATGAAGGACAGCGTGCCGACCGTGCCGTTGATGTGGCCCAGCGACTCGTTGTCCAACCCCAGGCCGCCGGCAGCGATGCTGTCGAGCAGGAAGAGCGGGCCGAACTTCTCGATGAAGCCTTCGCCGAAGCGGTAGAAGAAGATGACAGCCAGCATCATCCAGATCTGCGGCTTCTGGAAGAGGGTGACCCAGGCTTCGGCCGTGGCGGTCAGGCCGCCGCTCAGGCCTTGGCCATGCAGCGTGGACGGCGCACCCGGCGGCAGCACACGCACATGCCACAAGCCGAAAAGGGCCATGGACGCTGCGGCGATCAGCACGACGATGACCCAGCATTGCACCCAGCTCATGGCCATGTGGTTGTGCAGATAGCCCGTCAGCGACACGAACAGGCCCGAGGCGACCACGGCGCCCATGTTCCAGCACATGCCCTGCAGGCCCGAGTAGCGCGCCTGGTCGGTCTTGGAGACGGTCGTCATGAAGACGCCGTCGGCGCAGGTGTCCTGCGTGGCCGATGCGAAGCCGACGATCCAGAAGAAGGCCAGCGAGAGCTTGAAGAAGCCTTCCATCGGCAGGCACAGCGCCACCAGGCCCAGGGCCGCCGCCATCGTGAACTCCATGCTGATGACCCAGAAGCGCTTGCTGCGGTAGGCCTCCAGCAGGGGCGCCCACAGGGGCTTGAGCACCCAGGGCAGGTACATCTGCGAGGTGTAGAGGGCGATGTCCTCGTTGGAGATGCCGAGGTTCTTGTAGATGATGGCCGCGACGACCCCCACCATCACATTGGGCAGGCCCATGGCGAGGTAGAGCGAGGGCACCCAGGTCAATGGGTGGCGAATGGATTGAGTCATGGTGGGGTGGGCTTCTTGGTGCCGTTCAGCAGGGCGAGGACGTCAGACGCCTCTTGATTGGATTGCAGGGCTTGGAGCGCGGCCCGGGCCCTGTCGGTGCCCTCGCCGCCGTGCGGGTTGCTGGCCAGCGACTGCAGGCCGCGCRGGGCCTTGTCGCGGTTGCCGGATTCGAGATGCGCCCAGACGGCGAGGTAGACGTAGTCGCCAACCTGGGGCTCCAGCACGCTGGCGGCGTCTGCCGCGTTGGTCATGCTGGGGCTCACGCCCTTGACGCCGAGCACGCGGGCCAGCTGATACAGCGTGGGTGCATCGTTGCGGCGCTGTTTGTAGGCTGCCATCAGCCAGGCGCGCGCCTGTTCCAGTGCCTGGGTGCGTTCGGCGCCGTTCGCCTGTGCGGCCACAGCCTGCCAGGCCCAGCCGAGCAGGCGGTTGGCTTCAAAGGGCGGTGCTTCCTGCTGGGCCCACGGAGCAAGGATCTGCAAGGCCTTKTCCGCCTCGCCATAGCGGATCTCGGCATGCGCCAGCGCCCAGCGCATGACATCGGGCGCACGGTCGCCGCCGGCCTTCTTCACGCTCGCCTGCAGACGGGCCAGGACGGCCTTGCCATGTTCGGCTTCAGGACGCGAGGCGATGACCATGCCGTCGAATTCGGCCTCGGCCTGCTCGGTGGGCAGCTCTGTAGTGCGCACCGCGGCTGGCGCGCCACCCGGGATCTGCGCCACATACAGGTTGTCCAGATGCCTGCGCAGCTCACTGTTCAGGCGGCTGGGCGCTATGCCTGTGGCGGGCTCCAGCGCCGTCAGCGCGTCCTCCCCGGCCGCGACACGGCGGAAGTACTCGTTGAAGCGCTGGACGCGCTCGGTCTTGGACAGCACGTAGTGGGTCAGCAGCCAGGACTGCGCGTAGAAGACGCCGAAGAAGCTGTCGTCAATGTCCTTGTCCCCGGTGGACTGGAAGCTCGGCTTGAGCAGCCTGGCCGGCTGCAGCCAGGGGCGCTGGGCCAGGATCGCGGCCGAGGGATTGAACGCGCCGATCTCGATCGAGTCCGGGGCGATGCGCGTCGCGCCGAAGTACTCGGCGTAGCCCTCGACATACCACACGGGATAGGCCATGCGGGCGTACTGAGCCATCACGCGGTGCGCGTACTCGTGGAAGAGCACCTGGCCGGTGAAGTCCTTCGACCAGAGATGGTTGACCGCGAAAGCCTGGGCGCCATCGCTGCCCGAAACGAACAGCCCCGCCAGGCGACGGTTGCGCAGATAGGGCTGGACCCGGGCAATGAGGTCGGGGTCGTCGCTGAGCACGATGGGAAAGGGCGGGCGCGCCAGGCCCTGGCTGGCGCCAAGGGTCAGCAGCATGGCCTCGTGCAGGCGTTCGAGATCCTGCAGCCTGCCCTCGGCCGTGCGCTTGGACGTCTGGGCAAGCATGCGGAAATGCGGGCTCTCGGCCAGCACCCATGACGCAGACCAGGCCAAGGGGCTCCAGCCCAGCAGGCCCAGCAGCAGCGTCGCCAACCATCTGCGGTGGTGCATCCTCTGCTCTCCCGGCCTGCCTTATCAGGCCCGCGGCGTCAGCGCCTGCAGCGCCGCCGACACGTAGACCAGCGGCGCATTCCAGTTGACGGCGACCTCGTTGCTGGCATAGCTGCAGAAATGGTCCGGATAGGACCGCGCCGGCTGCACGGCATTGCTGCCCCAGACATAGTCCTTGGCCTGCACGCCCACGCGGTAGGCCGAGCCCCGCCAGCGGGCAACCAGTTCATCAGCAAGCTCCATCACACAGGTTTGAACGACAACGCTGTCATTTTGACTCAGGCGCATGCGGTGCTGGGCTAGGGTTACCCATGCCAAGCCCTTCACATCGCCCCAGGCACGCGCAAGGCCGCTGGCCAGCAGGCCGGTCGCGACGAAGCAGCGGAGATGGGGACTCATGGTGAGACGATCCAGTTGATGCAGTCGGCAGCGCCGTTGACGTTCAGTGTCACGCCTTTGGCGTAGACGCGTGAAGGCGTGCGGGCGATCAG
This sequence comes from Roseateles sp. P5_B10, assembly GCF_056400485.1. Classification (NCBI taxonomy): domain Bacteria; kingdom Pseudomonadati; phylum Pseudomonadota; class Betaproteobacteria; order Burkholderiales; family Sphaerotilaceae; genus Roseateles; species Roseateles sp. P5_B10. The sequence goes on along the minus strand of NZ_JBFULE010000035.1, from coordinate 6,645 downwards.
CAGCAGGTCTCGAACACGACGCACAGCCATCGTCACTCCATCAAGCAATGAACCGGTGGACGCCTGAGCGTCCACCGGCTCGAGGGCCAGAAACCGGTCAGGCCGTCCAGCTCAGCGAGGCGCCTTCAGCCWGCACMGSACTGCGCCGCCCGTCCACCTCCAGCCCCCAATCGCGCAGCGCRCCCTCGSWGACCTGCGCCGTGTACTGCCCGCCCTTTCGGCTSACCGTGCCACGCGCCGCAATGCTGCCGTCCGCGCCCACGACCGTGAAGGCCGCGCTGGCGCCGTCATCCAGCTCGAACACGCGCAGCACCGTGCCGCGGGCGTAGTCGTAGTCTGGCTTCTCGGTCTCGGCACCCCAGGCGATGACGCTGTTCGGCGCGGCGTACAGCGGCATGGACAGGAARCCATGCACCTCGCGRTGCCAGCGGCCRCCTTCGCGCTTCTCGCCGCTSAGCAGATGCGTCCACKTSCCTTCKGGRAGGTAGAAGTCCACCTCGCCGCYCTCSGTGAASACSGGYGCSACSAGCAATGCTTCGCCGAGCTGGTACTGCCGGTCCAGCGTCGCGCAGGCCGGGTCCTGCGGGTGCTCCATCAGCATGGCGCGCATCAGCGGCACGCCGGTCTGCGTCGCCTCATGCGCCTTGGCGTACAGATACGGCATGAGCTGGTGCTTGAGCCGCGTGAATGCGCGCAGCACGTCGCAGCTCTCTTCGTCCACGAGCCATGGCACCCGGTAGCTGCTGCTGCCGTGCAGGCGGCTGTGCGAGGACATCAGGCCGAACTGGATCCAGCGCTTGTAGACGGCCGGSGGCGGGTTGCCTTCGAAGCCGCCAATGTCATGGCTCCAGAAGGCGAAGCCGCAACTTGTGAGCGACAGGCCGCCCCTGAGGCTCTCGGCCATCGACTCAAACGTGCTCCAGCAATCACCGCCCCAGTGCACCGGGAAGCGCTGGCCGGAGGCATASGTGGAGCGSGCGAAGACGATGGCGTCGSKGCCCTGCACTTCTTCGAGCAGCTCGAAGACGGCCTGGTTGTATTGCAGCGCGTACAGGTTGTGCATCTCGACGGGGTCGGAGCCGTCGAAGTAGGTCACGCCTTCGCTCGGRATGCGCTCGCCGAAGTCGGTCTTGAAGCAGTCGGCGCCTTGCGCGATCAGGCGACGCAGGTGGCTTTGGTACCAGGCCTTGGCGGCCGGGTTCGTGAAGTCCACGATGGCCATGCCGGGCTGCCACTGGTCGGTCTGGAAGGTCAGCCCGTTGGTTCTCTTGATGAAGTAGCCGTGCTTCACGCCTTCAGAAAACAGCGGCGACTTCTGCGCCACATACGGGTTGATCCAGAGGCTGATCTTCAGGCCCTTGGCGTGCAGGCGCTTGAGCATCGCCTCGGGCTCGGGAAAGCCACGCGGGTCCCAGGCGAAGTCGCACCACTGGAACTCGCGCATCCAGAAGCAGTCGAAGTGGAACACCGCCAGCGGCAGCTCGCGGCGCGCCATCTCGTCGATGAAGTGGGTGGCGGTGGCCTCGTCGTATTGCGTGGTGAACGAGGTCGTCATCCACAGGCCGAAGCTCCAGGCCGGGGGCAGCGGKGCGCGGCCTGTCAGCGCTGTCARYCGGCCCACGACRTCCTTGGGCGTGGGGCCGGCAATGACGCAGTAGTCCAGGCTCTCGCCCTCGCGGCTGAACTGCACGCGGGCGACCTTCTCCGAGCCGACCTCGAAGGACACGGGGCCGGCCTCGTTGACGAGCACGCCGTAGCCGCGGTTGGTCAGGTAAAAGGGCACGCTCTTGTAGGCCTGCTCGCAGGCGGTGCCGCCGTCCTTGTTGGTGTTCTCGACGATCTGGCCGTTCTTGACCCAGGGCGTGAAGCGCTCGCCCAGGCCGTAGACGTTCTCGCCCACGCCCAGCGACAGCTGGTCGTGGACGTGGTGGCGCACCAGGCCGTCCTTGCCGGCCCACTGGATGAAGCCCAGGCCGCGCCAGTCGCTCTTGGTCAGCACGCGGTCGCCYTCGCGGAAGGTCAGGCTCCAGCCKTCGCCCTTYTTGACGTCGACMGARAKSGCGCCSSWGGTCAGCGTGGCCTKGGYGTCRCCGTTGTCGATCTGCACTGGATGCTTGCCGGCGCCGGGCATGGGGATGTGCAGGCGCGGCGCGCTGGATGCGGYGTAGTGCTCGACGCTGACGCGGATGACGCCGGGCAGCGGCGAGCTCAGCGTCACGGTCAGCGTSGGGCCYTGCAGCGTGTCGCCGCGGTGCTTGATGGGGCGGGTCGTGGCGAGCACGACCAGGCGGTCTTCGTGGACTTCGATCGCATAGGCCTCGGCCGCGTAATGTGCGGCCACGCCCGGCTGATGCATCCACTGTCCGTCAGTGAACTTCATGATGAATCAATCTTCCTTGTTGTCTCCGGTCGGCCGGCAGGTGTGCCGGCCCCTCTTGCTTGGTTGGTCTGTCGGGTCTCCTAGGCTGAAGGCGCCTTGACGTGGCGCGCGACGTAGTCGCCGTGCTCGGGCATGCCGCCCACGGTGTGTGTGATGGCCTGGCGCAGGCGCACGAAGTGCTGCAGCAGGGCCTCGGGGTCGATGTGGTCGACGAACGGGTCGTAGCTCTCGGGCCGCAGGCCCAGGCCGAAGAAGAGCGACACCCACGACGGCTCGGCAAAGCCGTCGGGGTCGAGGATGGCAACACGGCCCGCGCTGCGAAAGAGCTCGATCTGGTGGGCCAGCGTGTCCGGGATCGGCATGGCCGCGCAGTAGCGCCACAGCTCGGCGTCGCGTCGGTCGGTCAGCTTGTAGTGCAGCACGATGAAGTCGCGGATGGACTCGTACTGCAGGGCCATGCGCCGGTTGAACTCGGCCGCCAGGTGGGGCTTGAACTGCCTGTCCGGGAAGAACTGGATGAGGCGGCCGACGCCGTCCATGATGAGCTGGATGCTGGTCGACTCCAGCGGTTCCAGAAAGCCTGAAGCCAGGCCGATGGCGACAACATTCTTGACCCAGCCCTGCTTGCGCCGGCCAGTGGTGAAGCGCAGTTGGCGCGGCGTGTCCAGCGCCTTGCTGTCCAGCCCGGCCAGCAGCGTGCTGGCGGCTTCATCGTCACTGATGAACTGGCTGCAATAGACATGGCCATTGCCGGTGCGGTGCTGCAGCGGAATGCGCCACTGCCAGCCCGCCGCCTTGGCGGTCGACATCGTGTAGGGCGTCAGCGGCTCGACACGCTCGCTCGGCACGGCCTGGGCGCTGTTGCAGGGCAGCAGCGCGCTCCAGTCCTCGAAGGGCGATTGCATCGCGCCGCCGATCAGCAAGGCGCGAAAGCCCGAGCAATCGATGAAGAGGTCGCCATCGATGCGGCGGCCGTCCTTGAGCTTGACCGCAGCAACGAAGCCGTCCCCGGGGCGCAGCTCGACATCGACGATCAGCCCTTCAATGCGCTGGGCACCGCGCGCCATCGCGTACTCGCGCAGAAAGGCGGCGTACAGGCCGGCGTCGAAGTGGTAGGCGAAGGAATAGGCATTGGCCGCCGACGGCGCCCCGCCCTCGGGGGGCGTGAAGCGGTTGCGCCTGGCCATGACGGTGGACGTTGACCAGTCCTCGTAGCTGGGCAGCCCGTCGACCTGGCGCTGCAAGCGCAGCCAGTGCTGCCAGGGCGCGCGCGCGTCGATGGCCGGGCCGAAGTCCCCGAAACCATGGAAGAAGCGATGGCCGACGTGGCCCCAGTCGCGGAACTCGATGCCGAGCTTGAAGCTGCCCTGGGTGCGCTTGACGAACTCGGCGCCGTCCAGGCCCAAAGTTTGGTTGTAGGCGCGGATGGGCGGCAGCGTGGCCTCGCCGACGCCGATGGTGCCGATGTCGGGCGACTCGATCAGCACGATCTCGCAGGCGCCCTGGCCGGCCTGCGCAAAGCGCTGAGCCAGCGGCGCAGCCGCCATCCAGCCGGCGGTGCCGCCGCCAACGATGACGATCTTGCGGATGGAGGGATCGGACATGGCTGTCTCTGGGCCAGTTTTTATGGAGCCTCACCACAGGACCGGCGGGCGGCGCGATCTTCGGCGAGTCGGGCTGTGTCGCGCTAGGGGCTTTTACCGTATTTACTTCGTACGACGGCCGAACTAATATGGCACCAAGCCCGTCATAAGCATGGGCAGGACTAGGAGACAAATGCAGGCCGAAGCCGCAAGCAGCCAACAGCTGCTCAAGGTCATCAATCGCATGGCGCTGGTGCGACATCTCTGTGCCAATCCGGGGCTGTCGCGTGCCGACCTGGCCGTTGCCGTCGGCTTGACGAAGTCCACTGTCAGCCTGCTGGTGCGCGAACTGATTCTTGAAGGCTGGCTGGCCGAACGCGAGGTCGTCGCGACCGGCGACCTGGGCCGCCGCCCCACCCCCCTCTTCATCGATCCCGCCCGGCTGGTGCTGCTCGGCGCCGAGGTCGGCATCGAATCCGTGCGCGTCGTCGCCACCTCGCTGACCGGCGAGGTGCTGGCCTGGACCGTCGCCCACTACAGCGCCAACCGCACAGCCAAGGCCTGCATCGCCAGCCTCGCCACGGCGCTGCTCAAGCTGCGCAAGCAGCTGGATGCCGGCCAGCAGATCCTGGGCATCGGCGTGGGCCTGCCCGGTGGCGTCAACGAGGCGCGCGGCGTGCTGCACTTCGCGCCCAACCTGGGCTGGCGCGATATTCCCTTTGGTGCCCTGCTCAGCGAAAAGCTGCAAGACACTTCGCTCGCTGGCGTACCCCTCTTCATACAGAACGAAGCCGATGTGGCGGCCCTGGGCGAAATGGAGTTCAACTCCGCGCCGACGTCGGACCCGCTGCTGTATGTGTCCATCAACCAGGGCCTGGGCGCCGGCGTCATCGTCGGCGACCGCCTGCTCACCGGCAGCCGCGGTTTCGCCGGTGAGGTGGGCCACATGGTGCTGCAGCTCAACGGGCCACGCTGCTCCTGCGGCCGACGCGGCTGCGCCGAAGCATTGATCGCGACGCGCGCCATGCTCGGCGGCAGTGAGGATGGCACGACACTGCGCTCGCTGGCCGAAGTACGCGCCCATCTCGTCGACGAGGACGCGCACACGCTGAAGGCCGTGAGTTCCGCCGGCCGCTATCTCGGCGTGCTGCTGCAGAACCTGGCCACCGCCTACGACCCCGCCTGCATCGTGCTGGGCGGTTCGGTCGTCGAACTGGGCGAGCCCTTCCTGAAGCCAGCGCTGGACACGCTGCTCGACTACGCCGCAGCGGCCAGCCTGCCACCGCCGAGCGTGCGCACCTCGCTGTTCGGCGCCAATGCCGTCGCCGTCGGCGCGGCCGCGCTGGCCCGCTACCGCCTGACCCGGCCTACCCTGCCCGGCGCGGTGACGGCTGTGGGCGAGAGCATCAGCGAGGAGTCCGCTTGATGTTCCTCGGCATCGATCTCGGCACCTCCGAAGTCAAGCTGCTGCTGCTTGACGGTGAAGGCCACATCGTCGGCACGGCAGGCAGCGCGCTGACGCTGTCGGCGCCTGAGCCGCTGTGGTCGGAGCAGGCGCCGAGCGATTGGTGGCAGGCCACCGAGGCCGCCGTTGCCAAGCTGCGCGCCGCCCATCCGATGGCCTTTGCCGCCGTGCGCGGCATCGGCCTGTCCGGCCAGATGCACGGCGCGGTGCTGCTGGGCGCTGACGACGCGGTGCTGCGCCCGGCCATCCTGTGGAACGACGGCCGCAGCCACGCCGAGTGCGACGAGCTGACGGCCGCCGCGCCGCGCCTGCACGACATCGCCGGCAACCTCGCCATGCCCGGCTTCACCGCCCCGAAGCTGCTGTGGGTCAAGAAGCACGAGCCCGAAGTCTTCGCGCGGGTGGCCAGCGTGCTGCTGCCCAAGGACTGGCTGCGCCTGCAGCTGACCGGCGACAAGGTCTCCGACCCGTCGGACGCCGCCGGCACCCTGTGGCTGGACGTGGCACGGCGCGACTGGTCCGACGAACTGCTCGGCGCCTGCRGCCTGACGCGCGCGCAGATGCCSCGCCTGGTCGAGAGCAGCCAGCCCAGCGGCGTGCTCAAGCCCGAACTCGCCAAGGCCTGGGGCCTGGGCGCGGAGGTGGTCGTCGCCGGTGGCGCCGGCGACAACGCGGCCAGCGCCATCGGCATCGGCGCCACGCAGCCSGGTGATGGCTTCATCTCGCTGGGCACCTCGGGCGTGCTCTTCGTCGTCAACGACCGCTACCGGCCCAACCCGRCCTCRGCCGTGCACGCCTTCTGCCATGCGCTTCCCGCACGCTGGCACCAGATGAGCGTGATGCTGTCGGCCGCCAGCTGCCTGCGCTGGTTCTGCCAGCTCGTCGGCGCCGATGAAGCCCCCTTGCTGGCTGAACTTTCATCAAATGACAGCGCAGTCAGCGCCTCAGACCACGCGCCGATCTTCCTGCCCTACCTGGCCGGCGAGCGCACGCCGCACAACGACCCGTTTGCAGCCGGCGTCTTCCATGGCCTGAAGGCGCAGACGAATCGCGCCGACTGCACCTATGCCGTGCTCGAGGGCGTGGCCTTCGGGCTGGCCGATGGGCTGGACGCGCTGCGGGCGGCAGGCACCGAGGTGCACCAGCTGTCGCTGGTGGGCGGCGGCTCGCGCAGCCGTTTCTGGGCCCAGCTGATCGCCGACGCACTCCAGGTCGAC
>NZ_JBFULE010000034.1:0-20648 GCF_056400485.1 Roseateles sp. P5_B10 | reverse complement strand
CCCCAGGCGAAGCGGGCCGGGCGGTGGCGGCGACCGGCACGGCGTCGCCCCGCTGCGTCCACCACAGCCCGGCCACCACGGCCGCGGCGGCGGCCAGCGTCAGCGCTGCCTTCATCGCCGCTCAGGGCTGCAGGGCGAGGAAGGCCGCGGCCGGCCAGCGGTTGGTCCGGCAATAGGCGGCGTTGCCGGAGCGCACCAGGCAGGCGTTGATGAGGGCCGTGCCGAAGGGGCCGTAGACGTCGGTCTCGGCGGCGCCGTTGCGGGTCACGGTCTCGGTGCAATGGAAGCGGTGCGCCATGGAGCGCGCCGCGCCCCGCGGGCAGTCGCCATTGCCGGCGGCTGCGGCGGCCAGAGCCTTGCTCCAGATCGGCATCGCCAGCGCCACGCCGTCGACGACCGTCGCACGGTTGGCCGTGCAGACCGCGCCGCCTGCGCCATCCACGCAGGCCTGCACCGCTGCGGCCGTGAAGGGGCCGTAGGTGGAGCTGGTGCTCATGCACTGGCGCAGATGGTTGTCGTAGCGCGTGCCATTGGGGCAATGGGCGTGCTTCTGTGCAGACGGCGCGACGGTCGGCAGCGCCCAACTGGCCAGCGTGGACGCCGGGTAGAGGTTGCCGGCAAAGATCCAGCCCTCGCGCAGCACGCCATCGCTGTGCGTGTACTCGACGCGGTAGTAGAGGTTGTTGGCCGACGCGGTGCCGAACACCTCCTTGACCTGCACGGCGGTGTTGGCGGGAATGGCAACCAGCAGAGCGCCGCCCGGCGTGGCGCGCATGTTGAGGTTGGGCACGACCTTGACCCAGTCCCCCGCATAAGCAATGGCACCGGGGCCGGCTGGCGCGGCACCTACCGCCAGCGTGGCATGCGTGCCGACATCTCCTGCGTCGATCCAGCCATCGGTCAGCGCGCCGTTGATGTCAGCACGGATGCGATACAGGCGCTTCTGCTGCTGCGCGCCGCTGACCATGAAATCCAGCACCTGGTAGGTGCCCGCCGCCGCCTGACCCAGCACCATGCCGCCCGGCGCCGAGCGCAGGTCCAGCGGCTGCAACGTGGCGATCGCGCTGGCCAGCGACTGCAGGCCGGGCACCTGGGCGCGGCAGAGCTGGTGGCGGTTATGGTCGATGCGGGCGTAGCTGGCCGTCTGCGCGACATACACCTGCGTGATGCTGCCTTCGTCGAAGCTGGCTCGGCCGGCCAGGCAGGCGGCGTCGCGCACGTCGTCCACGCACTCAAGCGTGTTGTTGCCGGCCAGCACGCAGGCGGCGGCGCCGACCTGCAGCAGCTTGCCGGGCTCGACGTTGCCGCCCACCGGCACGGGGCAACTGGGGCCGTTGTCCATCAGGCAGGCCACGTCGATGCCGGCGGCCTTGCTGAGGTCGGCGATGTCGACCAGCCAGAGCTTCGCGTCGTAGTTGTCGCGGTAGCCGTTGTCCTTGGCCACGTTGACATCCGACCCGTTCTGCCAGCGGCAGACCTTGGTGGGGCCGCCGTTGTAGGCCGACCAGGCCGAGCGCGCGCGGCCGCGCCAGTACTCGTCGACCTGGGCCGTCGTGCCTGTCGGCACCGTCACGCCACCCAGGCAGGAAACCGGTGCGGCTTCCCAAGCCGCGTAGTAGATGTCGATCGCGTAGGTGAAGTTCTGCATCATGTTCCAGCCCTTGCCTTCCTGGAGCTGGACGAAGTGATAGCGGTCGTCGACCTGCATCATTCCGTGGCCGTGGCCGCTGTCGCCGCGCATCATCTTCAGCGCATAGGGCTGGCCGGCGGCGGTCTGCGCGTCGCGGTAGTGCGACCAGAAGGTCTCCTGGCGCAGCGTTGCGTAGGTGCCGCGCTGGAAGGCTTCCAGCTCGCGCGCCGACACCGCCAGCTTGCGCGAGCGCAGGTAGCGGTCGCTGGCGTCGCGGATGACCGGGTACATGGCCTGCATGTAGCGCTTGCGCTCGTCGACGAGGTTGGCTGACGCGTCATTGAAGATGGTGCCGGTGTAGTTGCCGCGCACGAAGCTGTCGGGACCGAAGGCGTTGGCGTCGCAGCCCGAAGGGGCGCGGCCATGGGTCCAGGTGCCCCCGACCTTGTTGGTGCAGGCCCAGTCGTTGGGCGTGGGCGTGTAGCCGGCATGGGCCGTGGTGGCCAGGCCAAGGCACAGGGCGAAGAGAGCGAGTGCTTTCATGGCGTCCTCCTCACAGCGAGCGGCGACGCGCCGCCATGGCCAGCAGCCCCACCAGCATCAGCGCGACGCTGCCCGGCTCGGGCACCGCGGCCACGTCGCCGACGCGCACGGCCCAGGCCTGGGCCAGGGTGTCGGTGGCGAGCTGGTCCTGCAGACCCATGCCCATGAAGAAGCTCAAGGCCCAGCCGGGTTCGGAGGCCGTGCCCGTCCAGAACACCGGCCCGACCGGGCTGTTCGGATCGACGAGGCCGCTGAACGAGCCGGTCTGCGTGGGCCCGGCGGCCGTGTTGCCCAGGCTGGCGTAGAAGAGGTGGCCCAGCTCGCTGTTTGCACCGTTGTTGTTGATGCCGATGTCGGTGGAGCCGTCCTCTGAATAGTCCAGCTGCAGCGCGCTGCCATTGACCGGCGCCACCACCGGCAGGCGCCAGTCGTCGAAGCCGCCAAAGCTCAAGGAAGCCGCCCATTGCAGCGCGTCGGCCTGCGTGCGCAGCCCGCCGGTGGTGGCATCGGCCAGCCAGGTCAGGTTGGTCTGCGTGTCGTAGACCATGGCGCCGTTGGCACGCGGCTGCAATTCGGCGCGGGCCGTTGCACCGATCAGCAAACCAGTTATTGCCAGGCCGGCAAGCAGCGTCTTCTTGGTCATGGGCGGGGCGACGGCGTCGCGTGAACTGAGGGCGGGTCGCATGGTCTGCAAAACCACTGTGCAGCGACCAGCGGGTTAGTYCGGCAATGCCCTGCCAATTCGAGCGGGCGGCATAACCGCCTGGAATGCGCCCTGCCATGCACGAAGATGGGCTTTCCTGGCGTCAGCGGGACAATCTCCGGCCCACCGCCGCGCCTCCCTAGTTCTCGGGGGGGGTCGACGACCTCCGCGTCCCCGCCCGCATGCCCATCGCCGACTGGTTCTCGCCCGCTCAACTCTTCGGCTATGTCGCCTTTGTACTCGGCGTCGGCTGCTTCTTGCAGACCGATGACCGCCGCTTCAAGTGGTTCATGACGGGCGAGTGCATTGCCTATGTCGCCCACTTCGCGCTGCTGGGCAACCCGACGGCGGTGGTGAGTTCATCTCTGTCCATGCTGCGTTCGCTGTTGTCGCTGCATACGCGTTCGGTGTGGGTGGCCGTCGTCATCGTGGCGGCCAACCTCGGTTTTGGCTTGGGCCTGGCCCACAGGCCCAGCGACTGGCTGCCGCTGACGGCGTCCTGCCTGGGCACGATTGCCCTCTTCACGCTGCAGGGCATTCCGATGCGGCTGCTGATGCTGTGTGGCACCGGGCTGTGGATCGCCAACAACCTGATCGCAGGCTCCATCGGCGGCACGGCGCTGGAGGTGGTTATTGCGGTCATCAACCTGACCACCATCGCAAGGATGATCAGGTCTCGCCCAGCCGCTCGAACTCCGCAATGACCTGGGCTCCATACAGCAGCAGCGTGGCCGCGACCTCCAGGCTCAACAGCACGGCGATGGCCGTGGTCAGGGAGCCGTAGACGGTGCCGATCTGCGACAGCGTGCCGAAGTACCAGACCAGCACATGGCGCGACAGCTCCCACAGCAGGGCGGCGGCCAGTGCACCGATCAGCGCCAACGGCAGCGACGGCCGCCCGCCCGGCATGACCATGTAGACCGAGGCCAGCACGAAAACCTCGCCGGCAAACCCCAGCAGATAAAGCATGACGCCGGACACCCCGTCCAGCGACCAGCTGAAGCCCAGGAGCTCCACCTCGCGCTGACCCAGGGCCTGGAAGCGGCCGGCCACTAGCGTCACCAGCAGCAGGCCCACGCTCAGGCAGAGGATATAGACATAGGGGATCAGCGCCGAGATCAGGAAATGCCGCTGGTTGAGCTTGCGCCGGTGATGAAAGATGGCCGACATTGCGCTCTCCAGCACGGAGAAGGCCAGCGAGCTGAAGAACAGCATGCTGACCAGCAGCACCCAGCCCATCACCTCGCGGTGGGCCAGGAAGCGCGCCAGCTCGGCCACCACGGCGGCCGACTGCCCCGGCACCAGCCATTCCAGGTAGCGGCCCACCGTCTGCAGCAGCCGCGCGGGGTCGACCCAGTGCGACAGCGCGATGACGCTGAGGATCATCAGCGGCACGATGGACAGCAGCGCGTAATAGGCCACCGCACCGGCCAGCAGCAGGCCCTGGTTGGCGCGGAAGGATTTGAGCGTCTGCCAGGCGAAGCCCCAGGGGTTGTGCAGCACGCGGGCGGTCTGGCGCGCAAACTGTTGGGTAAAAAGGCGCATGTCACAGGGTCGGCCACCAGCGCCGCAACGCCTTGTCGGCCGCCACAACGCCCCCGTGTCGGACGGCGCCGTGAAGCGTGCAAGAGCGAGCACGGGTGGGTGTAACAGCGCGTACGCTGCTCCGTCATGAGCGCCCTTCCCAACAGCACCGACCCTGCACCGCCCACCAGCGAACCGTTGCGCCTGCACATGCCGGTGGACGTGCGCAGCTTCTCGCTGGCGCTGCTGGCGCTGGTGGCCGTGCTGTTCACCCTGCATGTGGCCGCTGCGGTCTTCGTGCCGTTGCTGCTCGGCCTGATGTTGAGCTATGCACTGGCGCCGGTGGTCGAACAGCTCCAGCGGCTGCGGCTGCCGCGCGCGGTGGCCGCAGCCATGCTGCTGCTGAGCCTGGTGGGCGCTGTTGGTTGGACGGGCTATGCGCTCTCCGACGACGCCGGCAAGCTGCTCGAATCACTGCCCGCAGCCACCGAGAAAGTGCGCGCGGCCGTGGCGGCCCACCGGCCCGGATCGAGCAGTGCCCTGGTCCAGATGCAGAAGGCGGCCACCCAGCTGGAGCAGGCGGCCGAGGCCGGCGCGCCGGGACCGGCAACAGCAAGCTCGCGCGGCATCACACGCGTCGTCGTCGAGCGGCCGCGTTTCAACCTGCATGACTATCTCTGGACCGGCACACTGGGCCTGCTGGCCTCGGTGGGCGCGGTGATGGTGGTGGTGTTCATCGCCTTCTTCCTGCTGGCGTCGGGCGACACCTTCCGGCGCAAGCTGGTGCACCTGGCCGGCCCGACATTCGCCAAACGGCGCCTGACGGTCCAGACCCTGGACGAGATCGGTGCGCAGATCCAGCGCTACCTGCTGGTGCAAGTGTTTACCAGCGCCGTGGTGGGCCTGACCATCTGGCTGGCCTTCCTGCTCGTGGGCCTGGAGCACGCGGCCGTCTGGGGCGTGGTGGCCTTCGTGCTGGACTTCGTGCCCTACCTCGGCGCCGCCGTGCTGACCACCAGCGCGGGCCTGATGAGCTTCGTGCAGTTCGGCAACGTGGACATGGCGCTGCTGGTGTCGGGCATCGCGCTGGGCGTGCACACGCTGTCGGGCAATCTGCTGATGCCGTACTTGAGCAGCCGCAGCAGCCGCATGAACGCGGTCGTCGTGTTCATCGGCGTGCTGGCCTTCGGCTGGCTGTGGGGCGTGTGGGGCCTGCTGCTCGCCGTGCCCATCCTGGCCAGCGTCAAGGCGGTGTGCGACCGGGTGGAGGGGCTGCAGCCCATCGGCGAGCTGCTGGGTACCTGAACGGGTGGCCGCCGGCCGCGCCGCATAACGCTCCGCTGACGCTGCCGCGGCTAGACTGGCTTTCTCCTCACCTGGCTGGAGCCCCTCATGAACCGTGTCGTGCCCTGGGTTGCCGCGCTCACGTTGAGCATCGGACTCGCACCGGCCTGCCTGGCCGCCTACACCGCCACCGCCGAGGTCAACGCCCAAGCGCTGGGCCAGGCCTCGGTCAACGAACTCGCCCCGGTCGTGCTGGGGTCGAGCGACCAGCAGCGCGACACGCGGGCCAGCGGAACGGCCACTGCCAGCGTCGGCGTCGGCAGACATGCCCAGGTGGGTACGGCCGATGCCGGCGGGGGCGCCAGCAGCTGGGCGCAGGTGGTGGCGGGGGGCATTCAACTGCAGGCCACCGGCACCGGCAACGGGCTGTTCCTGTCGCCCGGCGACGCCTGGTTTGCGCGCATCCTCGGCCGCGGCACCGCTTACGCCGGTGCCAGCTTCAGCGACGGCCTGACCTTCTCCGTGCCCGGGCTGGCGGTCGGCGCACCGCTGACCTTGACCTTCGGGATCAATGTCACCGGCAGCATCTCCAGCATGGGCCAGTTCGCCCAGGGCCTGTCGGGCTACGGCACGGTCACCGACATGCGCTGGCATGTCTCGCTGGGCAACCTCTCCGACGGCCGCAGCGAAAGCGAATACAACAGCAACGGCCTGATCGACCGCAGCGCGGTGGCTACTGGCCTCAGGAGCTTCGTGGCGACGGTCGGCAACGGCGTGCCGACGGTGCTGACCATGGAGGCCTCGGTGGGCGCCTCGGCGCAGGGTGGCGTGAGTTGCCGCGGTTGTGGCTTCGCCGCGCTATATGCCGAGGGAAACTCCTACGCCGACTTCAGTCACACCTTCGCCTGGAACGGTATCCAAGGGGCCCTCGATGCCGCCGGCAACCCGCTCGCGCTGGCCGACCTGCAGGTCATGTCATCGTCGGGCTTCAATTACCTGAGCGCCTGGTCGGCCCCGGTGCCCGAGCTGCCGTCGCCTGCGCTGATGGCGGCCGGCCTGCTGGTGCTGGCGGGCTTCGTTGGGAAGCGCCGCCACCCTCGCTGAGGCCGCAAGCCGTTTCATTTGGGGCACCATGCGGCTCATGTCGCGCGCCTGCCCTGATCGAGTCCTGCGGCGTCTGGCCGACGCGGCGCAGCGCGTGGAGTTGGGCGGGTTGCAGCAGCCGCTGGCCGCCAGAGATGCGGCGCGGCTGGCCTGGCTCGCGATCGAGGGGCCGCCGGCTGGCGCGAGAACTACCTGACCCGCGCGCCGGTGCTGGTGCAGGCTCAACGGTTGGCCGAGTAGTTCACCGGCAGCCAGTCGTAGCCCTTGCCATCGGCGCGCAGCTTGCCGATGCCGGGGAAGGACACATGCGCCACGGCCACGTAATAGCCGTCCTTGGCCGCCGCGGCATAGGCCTTCTCGCGGGCAGGCGCAGCCGCCTTGGGGTCGGAGTCGAAGCTCATCGTCACGGCCGGCTCCGGGAACTGCACGGCGGCGACGTGCATCAGGTCACCCCAGAACATCATCTTCTGGCCCTTGCTCTCGGCGACGTAGTTGCTGTGGCCGGGCGTGTGGCCATAGGCCGGATAGGCCTTCACGCCAGGCACGATCTCCACACCCGCAGCGCTGCCCTCGAAGGGCTTGAAGCGGCCCGCGTCGGCATAAGCCTTCACATTGGCGGCGATGGCCTTGGCGCCGTCGCCCTTGGCCACCTGCTCGGCCGACAGCCAGAAGTCGGCGTCGCGCTTGTCCACGCGCAGCGTCGCGTTGGGAAAGTTGGCCTTGCCGTCGACGGCAGTGCCGCCGATGTGGTCGCCGTGCATATGCGTGATGACCACTTCGTCGACCTGCTCCGGGCTGTAGCCGGCGGCCTTGAGGTTGGCCAGTACGCGGCCCAACGTCGGGCCGAACTGGCCAGCGGCGCCGGTATCGACGAGGACGATCTTGGCCCCGGTGTTGATCAGGTAGGCGTTGAAGGATGTCTCCAGCGGCACGCCGAGGTAGGCGTGCTGCAGGGCCTTGACCGTGTTGGGCACGGGCTGCTGCAGCAGCTTGTCGACGGGCAGGTCCAGCGTGCCGTCGGACAKGGCCGTGACCTCGAAATCGCCAAGCTGCATGCGGTACCAGCCCGGCGCCTGGCCCTTGAGCTGCGGGCCGGCGGCGAAGGCTGTGGTGGCACTGAAACCAATGGCGATGGCGGCGGGAAGCAGGCGTTTGAGCATGGATCGTCTCCGAGGGATTTGGGGCAAGCGGCGCAGGATAGCTGCGGGTTTGGTCCCTTGCAGCCCCAAGGGTCGTTGTCTGCAAACTGGACACCGTCCGCGCCGGCAAACGACTGGAATCCGGACGGCCTCAGCGCCACGGACGGCAAATTCGCGGGTTAGCTCGCAAGGGTTTGCCTGTAACTCGCCCCGACTTGGCGCGGGCATGGCTTTTGCGCTTTCTCTCCTGGTTCCGAACACAACAACCAGGAGACAAGCCATGACCCGACGCCTGCCGGCGCCCTCGCCGCTGCATTTCGCCATCCTCGCCACGCTGGGCGCCACGATCGCTCTGCCGGCAGCCGCACAAAGCGCAGTCGAGCCGGCGGTGACGACGCTGGAGGTCGTCAAGGTCACGGCGCGCAAGCGGGAGGAGTCGCTGCAGGACGTGCCGGTGGCGGTCACGGCGCTGACCGCCGACCAACTCGACAAGCTGGCCATCAAGGATCTCGGCGACCTGCAGGGCCAGGTGCCCAACCTGACCATCTACGCCGCACGCGGCAGCAACACGACCATCACGACCTTCATCCGCGGCGTCGGCCAGGCCGACCCGCTGTGGGGTGTGGACCCCGGCGTGGGCATCTATTTCGACGACGTCTACATCGCCCGGCCGCAGGGCGCGCTGCTGGATGTGTACGACGTGCAGCGCGTGGAGGTGCTGCGCGGCCCGCAGGGCACGCTGTACGGCAAGAACACGATTGGCGGCGCGGTGAAGTACGTGTCCAAGCCGCTCCCCACGACGACCGAGGGCTCGGTGACGCTGGCGGTCGGCAGCTATGGCCAGGTGACGGCCAAGGGCGGCGTGGGCACGGCCGTCAATGACGGCCAGATCCGTTTCCGTGTCGCCGGCGCCAGCCTGAACCGCGACGGATACGGCAAGAACCTGACCGATGGCAGCCCGGTCAGCGACCAGAACACGACGAGCGGCCGCATCTCGGCCGGGTGGTTCCCGACCGGCTCGAGCTTCAACGCCCAGGTTTCGGTGGACCGCACACGCGACGACTCGCACATGCGCGGCTTCCAGCGCCTGAACGTCAGCGCCTTCGACCCCGCCAAGACACCGCCCACCCCGGGCCGCTACGACATCGCGACAGGCATGCCCAATGCCAACGGCACCAGCAGCGAGGGCGAATCACTGACGTTGAACTGGGGCGCCAGCGAGGCCTGGAGCCTGAAGTACATCCTGGCGCATCGCGCTTCTGACACCAGCACCTCCATCGACTTCGACGGCCTGCCCAACAGAACAGCCGACGTGCGCGCCGAGTACCACGACAGCTCGCAGAGCCATGAGCTGCAGGCCATCTACGAAGGCCAGAACAGCTCGGGCGTTGTCGGTGTCTACTACTTCGACGGACGCGCCGGCGGCACGGTGCGCAACAATTTCTTCAACCTCTCATTCGGTACGACCAACGGCCTGGTCTACACCGAGGGCAAGGCCGTCTTCGGCGACTGGAGCTGGCGCCTGAGCCCGGCCTTCAGCGTCAGCACGGGACTGCGCTACACCAAGGAGGACAAGCGCGCCGTCGTGCTGAACCAGGCCTTCGCCAACGATCAGTTCAGCGGCACGCCCATCGCCGTGCCGGCCAATTTCGACAAGAGCCTCTCGGTCAGCAACACCTCACCGCGCCTGTCCCTTGAATACAGGGCCAGCAAGGAGATCAAGCTCTACACGACAGCCTCGCGCGGCTTCAAGAGCGGCGGCTACAACATCCGCGCCAACACCGTGGCGTTCCCGTCTTCGGGCAGGCCCTTCGCCGACGAGAAGCTCGACTCGCTGGAACTGGGCGCCAAGATGATCCTGGACGGCGGCCGCCTGGAGCTGAACACGGCCCTGTTCCACAACAAGTACAAGAACGTGCAGCTCTCGGTGTTCACGAGCTACACCCAGGCCAACGGCCAGCCCGGCTTCTTCGGCGACTTCACCAATGCCGGCAAGGCGACCGTGCAGGGCGCCGAGGTCGAGTTCCTGTGGATGCCGACCCCCGCCTGGCRCATCAGCGGCAACCTGGCCACGCTGGACGCCAAGTACGACGAATACATCGACCGCGGCGTCAACGTGGCCGACCAGAAGAAGTTCACCAACACGCCCAAATACCAAGCGGGCCTGAACATCGAGCACAACGCAAAGCTGGCCATGGGCACGCTGCGCTCGCGGCTGGGCGTCACCCACCGCAGCAAGGTCTACCCGACGACCGACCTGTCCGAAGCGCTGGCCCAGGATGCCTACACGCTGGTCAACGCCGGCCTGATCTGGGAGAAGGACGCCAAGCTGAGCTTCTTCCTGCAAGGCAGCAACCTGACCAACAAGGCCTACAAGACCGACGGCTACAACATCGCCGCGCTCAGCGTGCTGAACGCCTACTACGGCCCGCCACGCACGTTCACGATTGGCGGGACGTTCAAGTTCTGATTCAGAAGGGCCCCCGCGGCCCATCTGATGCTGTCGGCCCCCCGCGCATCACCGGGCGCCTGCATGAAAAAACCCGCCTCACGGCGGGTTGATCGTCAGCGCGGGATCGGCTCCTCAGGCGCGACGGCGGCGCGAGCTCGCCAGACCCAGCAGGCTCATCCCCACCAACGCCAGCGTTGCGGGCTCCGGCAGGACGCCGCTGCGGTTGTAGTTGACGCCCGTGGGATCGTCCATCGTGTTGCAGCCAGCGCCGAAGCTCTGGCAGTGCAGGCTCAAGCCACCACCGGTGCGGGTGTAGTTGGCCGCGAAGGAGATGGTCGACTGCAGGGGCGCGCCGGCCCAGAAGAACAGGTCGACCTCGACGGAGTCGGCGATATTGCCCAGGTAGTTTTCGGTCCAGCCCGACAAATTGACGGACGGGCCGCTTGCGATCACGTAGTTCGGATTGACCAGATTCGCCACCCAGCCCGCCGGCAGAGTCGAAAGGCCAGGGCCGGCGAAGGGACCGGCACCCGTATCGCCGACGATGAAGAACTCGACCGTCGTCGTCGGTCCGCAACCTCCGCAACCTTGCGTGATCACCCAGCCCGCGAATGCCGCAGGGGCGGCGAACAGCGAAGAAGCCAGCAGCGAAGCTGCAGCAACGAATTTCATGAACTTGGTCATACCCCCACCCCATCTATTTGGAAAAGCCACATCGGCAATAGGTGCGCTCGCAAGCATCGAGCCAAGACAGAAAAACCTATAAGAATCATTAACTTGCTCGAGTATTTCGGTATGCATCTTCACAGTGTGTCAAATTGTTCGACAACCTCGGATGCGGGGGGCGCCGCATTGGCGACCTGCGGTTGACGGCCGCGTTACATTGCCCGTCGCCATGCCGTTGAGCCCACCCTCAGCCACTCCCCTCGACATCCCCCAGGACGTCGACGGGCTGTTGCGCCTGGCCGCCCAGTCGATGTTCGACGTGCTGGCCCGGTCGACCGAAGGGATGATGGTCGTCGACCGCAACCACCGGGTCGTCTGGATCAGCGACGGCTACAAGCGCTTCCTGCCGGCGCTGGGGTTCACCGACGAGCATGAGTTCGTCGGCAAGCGCGTGGAGGACGTGGTCCCCAACACGCAGATGCTGCAGGTGCTGGAGACCGGCAAACCGGTGCTGGTGGATCTGCTGACCAACAAGGCCGGCACCTTCCTCGTCAGCCGCCTGCCGCTGCGCAACGACGCCGGCGAGGTCATCGGCGCGCTGGGCCTGGTGCTGCTGGATCACCCCGAGACGACCATGCAGCCGCTGATCCAGAAGTTCGCGCGGATGCAGCAGGAACTGGAGGACACGCGCCGCCAGCTCGCCGCGCAGCGCCGGCCCAAGTACACGATTGCCAGCTTCATCGGCACCAGCCCCGCAGCGCTGGAGGTCAAGCGCCAGGCCCGCCGCGTGGCGCAGACCGACTCGACGGTGCTGCTGCTCGGCGAGACCGGCACCGGCAAGGAGCTGATGGCCCACGCCATCCACTCGGCGTCGCGCCGCGCGCACCGGCCGCTGGTGGGCGTCAACATCGCCGCCGTGCCCGAGACGCTGCTGGAGGCCGAGTTCTTCGGCGTCGCGCCCGGTGCCTACACGGGCGCCGACCGCAAGGGCCGCGACGGCAAGTTCAAGCTGGCGGATGGCGGCACGCTGTTCCTCGACGAGATCGGCGACATGCCGCTGGCGTTGCAAAGCAAGCTCCTGCGCGTGCTGCAGGAGCAGGAGGTCGAGCCGCTGGGGTCCAACACCGTGCTGCGTGTGGATGTGCGCGTGATTGCCGCCACCAGCCGCGACCTGGCAAGCATGGTCGCCACCGGCCAGTTCCGCGCCGACCTCTACTACCGCTTGAACGTGCTGCCCATCCGCGTGCCGGCGCTGCGCGAGCGCCTGGACGACATCGAGGCGCTGGCCGAGGCCCTGGGCGAAGACATCGCCCGCCGCAGCGGCATGCCGCAAAAGCTGCTGAGCCCCGATGCCATCGAGTGGCTGATGCAGCAAGCCTGGCCCGGCAACATCCGCGAGCTGCGCAACACGCTGGAGCAGGTCAGCCTCATGAGCGACGACATGCAGCTGACGGCGGCCACTTTCCAAGGCGGCTCGGCGTTGCCGACCTCCGCGCCCGCGCCGGTACCTCAGCCCGCCGCCCCGGTCATGACCACGGCCCAGGCCGTTGCGCCTCTGCCCGAGCTGATCGAAGCCCTGGAACGCGACGCCATCGCCCGCGCGCTGCGGGCCACTGGCGGCAACCGCATGGCGGCGGCGCGACTGCTGCAGATCTCGCGGGCATCGCTTTATGAGCGGCTCGCGCGTTGGCCGGAGCTGGAGCAGCATCGCGAGGCCGAATGAACGCGCCCGGCTTCATCAAGAGCGCCACGGCCGCGCTGCTTGCTCCGCTGGCACTCGTCCTGGGACGTGCGATCTGGAGCGACCATGCCGAATTGTGGCCGTTGCTGCCTATGAATTGGCTTTACATGGCCGCTCCGCAGCTTCTCGTAGTGGCAGTCGCAGCGTCGTACCCGCCGTACCGCCGCGCCGCCTGGCTGCCTTTGTCGCTGTTGACGACACTGCTGTTCGCCGTCCAGGCGTGGGTACTGTGGTGGGTGCCCGCGCGTGAAAGCGGCCTGGCCTGGATCCTCTATTTCCCCACTGCGCTGGTCGTGGTCGTGCTTTCGACGCTTGCTCAAAGGGTCGCGAGACGGTGGCAACGCGCGCCACGCTAGGGTGGCGTTCGTCCATATTTCAGGCATCGCCTAACTCCCGGACACTCAGCACCACGTCCGAGGCGAAAAACCTCGGGACAACCCGCACGAAATCCGCCGCYGGCGACCCTTCCCCGCCGGGCACGGCCCTTGCAAAAAGGGAAGACACCGTCTGCCGACAGAGCAGACCCGAACTTCAGGAGACAAGCCCCATGCGTCACACCACGCGCCGCTTTGCCCTCGCCGCCGCCGCCCTCGCGGTCGCCCTGCCCGGCATCACTCTCGCGGCCGGCAACGAGATTCGCATCGCCCACGTCTACAGCAAGACCGGCCCGCTCGAGGCCTACGGCAAGCAGACGCAGACCGGCTTCATGATGGGCCTGGACTACGCCACCGGCGGCACCATGACCGTCGCAGGCAAGAAGCTCGTCGTCATTGAGAAGGACGACCAGGGCAAGCCCGACGTGGGCAAGAGCCTGCTGGCCGCGGCCTATGGCGACGACAAGGCCGACATCGCCGTCGGGCCCTCGTCCAGCGGCGTGGCCCTGGCCATGCTGCCCGTCGCCGAGGAATACAAGAAGATCCTGCTGGTGGAGCCGGCCGTGGCCGACTCCATCACCGGCGACAAGTGGAACAAGTACATCTTCCGTACCGGCCGCAACTCGTCGCAGGACGCCATCGGCAACGCCGTCGCCTCGGACATCCAGGGTCTCAACATCGGCATCCTGGCCCAGGACTACGCCTTTGGCCGTGACGCCGTGAAGGCCTACAAGGAAGCGCTGAAGAAGGCCAAGATCGTCCACGAGGAATACCTGCCCACGGCGACGACCGACTTCACCGCCGGCATCCAGCGCCTGGTGGACGCGCTCAAGGACAAGCCCGGCCCCAAGGTCATTGCCGTCGTGTGGGCCGGCGCCACGCCGCCCTTCGGCGCGCTGGCGGCCCTGGACCTGCAAAAGCGCTACGGCATCGGCGTCGGCTCGGGCGGCAACATCCTGCCGGCCATGACCGCCTACAAGCAGTTCCCGGGCATGGAGGGCGCGACGTACTACTACTTCGGCATCCCGAAGAACCCGGTCAACGAGTGGCTGGTGGCCAACCACTACAAACAGTTCAAGAACCCGCCTGACTTCTTCACGGCCGGCGGCATGAGCGCGGCGATTGCGCTGGTGGAAGCGCTGAAGAAGACGGGCGGCGACACGGCGACCAACAAGCTCATCAAGACGATGGAAGGCATGAGCTTCGAGACGCCCAAGGGCAAGATGACCTTCCGCGCCGAAGACCACCAGGCGATGCAGTCGATGTACCACTTCAAGATCAAGGTGGACCCGGCGTTCCCGTGGGGCGTGCCGGAGCTGGTCAGGGAAATCAAACCCGAAGAAATGGCCGTGCCCATCCGCAACAAGCGTTGAACGCGGACGGCCTGTGCTCGAAACCAAGAACCTGACGATCCGCTTCGGTGGCCACGTGGCCGTCGACGGCGTGTCGTGCGCCTTCCAGCCCGGCACATTGACGGCCATCGTCGGACCGAACGGTGCGGGCAAGACGACCTACTTCAATCTGATCTCGGGTCAGCTGCCCGCGAGCAGTGGCGAGGTCTGGCTGGATGGCGAGGACCTGACCAAGCTGCCGGCGCCGGTGCGCACGCGCCGTGGCCTGGGCCGGGCGTTCCAGCTGACACAGCTGTTCGCGCACTTGACCGTGCTGGAGAACGTGCGCCTGGCTGTGCAGGCGCGACATGGCAAAGGCTTGCACATGCTGTCGGTGTGGCTGTCGCACAAGGAGCTGATAGCCGAGGCGCGTGCCATTCTCGACCGCGTGCGGCTGGGTTCACGTGCGGACGACCTCGCCGCCAGCCTGCCGCATGGCGACCAGCGCAAGCTCGAGGTGGCCATGCTGATCGCGCTGGACCCCAAGGTCTATCTCTTCGACGAACCGACCGCCGGCATGAGCGTGGACGAGGTGCCCGTTGTGCTCGACCTGATCCGCGCGCTGAAGGCCGAGAAGAAGCACACCCTGCTGCTGGTGGAGCACAAGATGGACGTGGTGCGCGAGCTGGCGGACCGCATCATCGTGCTGCACCAGGGCAAGCTGGTGGCCGATGGTGACCCGGCCACGGTGATTGCCTCGCCCATCGTGCAAGAGGCTTATCTGGGGGTGGCGGCATGAACCTTCTGGAGTTGCGCGGGGTTCATACCCACGTCGGGGCGTATCACATCCTGCATGGCGTGGATCTTGCCGTGCCGGCTGGTCAAGTCACGATGCTGTTAGGCCGCAATGGCGCCGGCAAGACGAGCACGCTGCGGACCTTGATGGGGCTGTGGACGGCGAGCGCGGGCTCGGTGCACTTCAAGGGCGAGGACATCACCAAGCTGGCGACGCCGGACATTGCGTCGCGCGGCGTCGCCTACGTGCCGGAGACCATGGGCATCTTTGGCGAGCTGAGCGTGGCGGAGAACCTGCTGCTGGCGGCCCGCTCGGCCAAGCGGTTGGCGGATTTGGATGCTCAGCGGCTGGACTGGCTGTTTGGCTTGTTCCCGGCGCTGAAGACGTTCTGGCAGCACCCGGCGGGCAAGTTGTCGGGTGGGCAGAAGCAGATGCTGGCGATTGCCCGCGCCATGATCGAGCCGCGCGAGTTGCTCGTCATCGACGAGCCCAGCAAGGGGCTGGCACCGGCCATCGTGCAGAACCTCATCACGGCGCTGCGCGAGCTCAAGAAGACCTCGCAGACGACAGTGTTGCTGGTGGAGCAGAACTTTCGGGTGGCGGCTGAGTTGGGCGATTCGGTTGCCGTCATGGATGACGGAAAGATCGTGCATCGTGGTGCGATGCGTGAGTTGATCGAGGACGCTGGGTTGCAGCAGAGGCTTCTCGGGTTGTCGTTGGGGGCGCATCAGTGAGATCCACCTTCTGGTTGACGCCCACGCCCAGCCGGGATTTCGTCCCGGCGGCCGACCTACTTTTTGCGCCGCCAAAAAGTAGGCAAAAAGCTCTCCCCTGCAAAACCGCCCCTGTCGGGGTCCCCTGCGATGCTCGCAGCCCGGGGCCGCGCCCAACTCACTTCGYTACGCTSCGTTCAGACAAAGGGGCGCGAAGTCAGAGCTTGARGCYYGCTKCGCWSGCGCCCCGGGCTCCTGCGCTTCTCGGCGGTTTAGAAGGGGAGGCTCCGAACAACCGCAACAGCCAAACCCGAAAGCCCGACGCCACCGGGCTGTTCAATCACCCCCCCTCTGAGCCCGCCGAGCAGCGCAAGGGATTGAGGGCGCGAGCGCAGCTCGCTTCAAGAACTGATTCCGCGCAACTGTTTGAGCAGAGCGTAGCGGCGCGAGTTTTGCGCGGGCCCTCAAGGCCTGAGCAGCACAGGGCAGCCCGCTGCGAAGCTAAGGGCCGGGCGGATCGGGGGCGACTTTTTGCCTTCTTTTTGGTCGCTCAAAAAGAAGGTCGCCCGCCGGGGCGAACTCCCGGCATGGGCCTCAGCGCCAACCCAACCCATCGCGCGAGCCCATGAAACTCGACCCACGACCACTCGCCTTGCTGGCAGCCATCATGCTGCTCGCCCTCCCCCTCACCGGCAGCCCCAGCACCTGGCTCAACCTGACCCTGGCCGGCATCGCCATGGGCCTCATCATCTTCGTCATCGCTTCCGGCCTGACCCTGGTCTTCGGCCTGATGGACGTCCTCAACTTCGGCCACGGCGTCTTCATCGCCCTCGGTGCCTTCACGGCGACCACGGTGTTGGCAGCTCTCGCCCCTTGGGCCACTTCACCGGATGTGGCAAGCAACCTCGCCGCACTCGCCGCCGCCTGCCTCGCCGGCATGGCCATCGCCGCTGCCGTGGGCGTGGTGTTTGAGCGCGTATTGGTCAGACCCGTTTACGGCCAGCACCTGAAGCAGATCCTCATCACCATGGGCGGCATGATCATTGGCGAGGAGCTGATCAAGGCGACCTGGGGCGCCCAGCTGATCCCGCTGCCCATGCCCGACGCACTGCGCGGCATCTTCCTGTTCGGTGATGTGGCGGTCGAGAAGTTCCGCGTGCTGTCCATGCTCATCGGCCTGGCAGTCCTCATCGCGCTGCTGCTCGTGCTGAACCGCACCAAGATCGGCCTGCTGATCCGCGCCGGTGTGCAGGACCGCGAGATGGTCGAAGCGCTGGGCTATCGCATCAAACGCCTCTTCGTCGGCGTGTTCGTCGCCGGCTCCGCGCTCGCGGGCCTGGGCGGCGTGCTGTGGGGCCTGGTGCAGCAGGGCGTCACGCCGCAGATCGGCGCGCAGGTCAACCTGCTGCTGTTCATCGTCATCATCATCGGCGGCCTCGGCTCGACGGTGGGTTGCCTGGTCGGCGCGCTGCTGGTGGGCCTCGTCGCTAACTACGCCGGCTTCATTGCGCCCAAGGCGGCGCTGTTCTCCAACATCGGGCTGATGGTCGCCATCCTGCTGTGGCGCCCGCAAGGCCTCTACCCGGTGGGGGCGAAATGAGCCCACCCCCGTTGCGCTTCGCGCTCCCCCTCAAGGAGGCACTGCCAGTGACCTGGCGAAGCCAGTTCCACGGCAGTCRCTTGGTTTTTCATTCGGCGTTCGCATCGTTGATCACGTGCAACGAAGCGAGGGGTTTCCGATGACATCCGTTTTTCGTTCTCTGCTTTCACACGACCTGCCGCGCAGCCGCATCCTCGGCGCGCTGTTGATCGCCTGCTTCGTCGGCCTGCTCGGTGCACCCTTCATCTTCCCCGGCACGCAGGCGCTCAACGTTGCAGCCAAGATCCTCGTCTTTGTCCTGCTTGTCGCCAGCTACGACCTGCTGCTGGGTTACACCGGCATCGTCAGCTTCGCGCACACGATGTTCGTCGGCATCGGCGCCTATGGCATCGCCATCGCGTCGACGCGGTTGGGGTCGGACTGGACGTCGCTGGGCATCGGCTTCGTCGCGGCGCTGGCGCTGAGCGCCGTGCTGGCGTTGGCGATGGGCCTGGCCAGCCTGCGCGTGAAGGCCATCTTCTTCGCCATGATCACGCTGGCCGTCGCCTCGGCCTTCATGACGCTGGCCTCGCAGCTGAGCGACTTCACCGGCGGCGAGGACGGCCTGAACTTCCAACTGCCTTCAGCGCTGCGGCCCTCGACCGAGTTCATGGAAGAGCCCGTGCTGGGCATCATGCTCGACGGCCGACTGCTGACCTACTACGTTCTCTTTGTCGCGGTGACGCTGTTGATCGCGCTGCTGCTGCGCATCGTCAATTCGCCCTTCGGCCGCGTGCTGCAGGCCATCCGCGAGAACGAGTTCCGCGCCGAGGCGATCGGCTACCGCACGGTCGTCTACCGCACCGGCGCCAACGTCATCGCCGCGCTGCTGGCCTGCTGCGGCGGCGCGTTGCTGGCGCTGTGGYTGCGCTACACCGGCCCCGAGACGGCCATGAGCATGGAGATCATGCTGGACCTGCTGCTCATCGTCGTCATCGGCGGCATGGGCACGGTCTACGGTGCCGTCATTGGCAGCGTGCTCTTCATCGTCGCGCAGAACTATCTGCAGGCGCTGCTGAAGGCAGCAGGCTCGCTGGTCGACGGCGTGCCGGTCTTGAGCACGCTGATTTCGCCCGACCGCTGGCTGCTGTGGCTGGGCCTGCTCTTCGTACTGGCCGTCTACCACTTCCCCGGCGGCATCGTCGGGCGGCTGCGGCTGGCGGCGTGGACGCATGGGAGAGCCAAAAAATGAGATCGCGCTACGTCAACTGCCTGGGTCGCGAGATGCACGTCACCGAGTGGGGTGACGCAAGCTCGCACACCGTCGTTGCCTGGCACGGCCTCGCGCGCAGCAGTCGCGACTTCGACGACCTCGCCGCCGCCCTGAGCGCCCGCTGGCACGTCGTTTGCCCCGACACCCTGGGTCGTGGTCTTTCGCAATGGGCGGTGGACCCGGCCCGCGAATACTGCCTGGAGTTCTATGTCGAACAAGCCGAAGCGCTGCTGGATCAGTTGGGCTTGCAGAAGGTGCATTGGGTGGGCACGTCCATGGGTGGCGCCATCGGCACGCTCGGCGCAGCCACCCAGCTGCGCGGCCGCATCAAGCGCCTTGTGCTGAACGACAACGGCCCCGAGCTGGCAGCCTCGGCGCTGACACGCATCAAGGCCTACGCCGGGCAGCCGCCCAGCTTTGCAACGGTGACTGAGCTGGAGGTCTATTTCAGAGAGATCTACGCGAGCTTTGGTGATCTGTCCGACACGCAATGGCGCCACCTCACCGAAACCTCGCTGCGCCGCCTGCCCGATGGCCGCGTGACAACGCACTACGACCCAGCCCTGGTGCAGCAGTTCGATCACCATCCCGACGACTACGAGCTGTGGGCGGCCTGGGACCAGCTCGACCTGCCCGTGCTCTGCCTGCGCGGCGAGGACTCGACGCTGTTGACCGCCGAAACGGCGCAGGCCATGCGCGAGCGCGGCCCGCGTGCTGCGGTCGCGCTGATCCCCGGCTGCGGCCATGCACCGGCCTTGAACACACCCGAGCAGATTGGCTTGATCGAGCGTTTCCTCTCCGCGGACCAGACCCCGTGAATGCCCGTAAGCCAGCGTCATGCTTGAAGGCCTAGAGTCGCGCAGCTAACCCGGAAGTCCATGAGCGAATACATCCTCGAGACCCAGGACCTGACCAAGGAGTTCAAAGGCTTCACGGCCGTGGACGCCGTGAACCTGCAGGTGCATCGTGGCCACATTCATGCGCTGCTAGGCCCCAACGGCGCGGGCAAGACGACCTGCTTCAACTTGCTGACCAAGTTCCTGACGCCGACGCGTGGGCGCATCGTCTTTGCCGGCACCGACATCACTGGCGAGACCTCGGCGCAGATCGCGCGGCGCGGTGTCATCCGGTCTTTCCAGATCTCCGCCGTGTTCCCGCATCTCACGGTGCTGGAGAACGTGCGCATCGGCTTGCAGCGCTTCACCGGCACGAGCTTTCATTTCTGGAAGGGGCTGACAGGGCTGAAGACGCTGGACGCCAAGGTGCTGTCGCTGCTGGAGCTGGTGGACCTGCGCGACATGGCCGCCGTGAAGGCCGCCGACCTGCCTTATGGCCGCAAGCGTGCGTTGGAGATCGCCACGACGATGGCGATGGAGCCGCAGTTGATGCTGCTTGACGAACCGACGCAGGGCATGGGGCACGAGGACGTGGACCGCGTGACGGCTTTGATCAAGCGCGTGGCTGAAGGGCGCACCGTGCTGATGGTGGAGCACAACATGAAGGTGGTGGCCAGCATCGCGGACAGGATCACGGTGTTGGCTCGTGGCGCTGTTCTGGCCGAAGGTGATTACGCGACGGTGTCGAAGCATCCGGCGGTGCTGGAGGCTTATATGGGTACGGATGCTGCCGAGTTGCAGGGGGCGCATTGATGGTGCTGCTGCTCGCTGTTGTTGGTTGCTTGGCGGAGAGCGTGCCTGCTCGTTGCATTGCCGGGAGTCCGTCCCGGCGGCCGGGTAACTTTCTTCTGCGGGGCCAGAAGAAAGTCACCAAAGAAGAGGCCCTGAACCGCACACCAG
>NZ_JBFULE010000033.1:0-20801 GCF_056400485.1 Roseateles sp. P5_B10 | reverse complement strand
GCTTCGCCGTCCGCTGAGCTCGCACGTTGAACCGCATGAGATTCCGAAGCTATTTCGCTGCCTTAGCTCTTTCCTGTGCCGCGCCGGTATTGGCGGGCGGTGCCGGGCCAATGTGGGTGTTTCCGGTGATTCGGCTTTGCGTTGCGCAAGATGCGGCGTACGCCGATACCTTCCTCGGGCGCTGGATTGCAGAAGGCCGACTGAGGCTTAAGTCGCCGGAATTCACGCAGTGCGCTCGAAAGAAGCAATGGATTCCTAAATACATTTGCGCAGATCTCATGGCGCGTGAAACAGAGGAATCACTGTCTCGCCGGAATCTTGAACGACTGGGTGCTTCCTGGAGCGAAGATCTCAAAGTGCTTGAAGTGGCTGGGGCATATGTTCAGGACGCGTCGGAGGCTGAGCTTGCAGAGCGACAGCTGCCTGCTTGCCCATGATCAAGCGGCCCAACCTTTCACTCCAGCGGACGGCTTCGCCGTCCGCTGAGCTTCGACGTTGGGCGACAGCTTTGTGAGTTGACCGGCCGATGATCCCGCCAGAGTGAACTTCCGCTCATGGCCGAAACGAGCCCTCTGCCACTACTTGGGCGCCAACAGCCCGTAGGTTGAGGTGAACAAAGTGAACCCCAACGGTACCGGCGCGTAGACGCTGGGGTTCGCGATGCTCATCCCATTAACCTACGGGCTGCGGCCCGCTGACTTCGGACGAAGCTCTGTGGGGGCTGGGGCTGCCTCTCGAGATTTTCACTGGACACAAATTGATGTTGAGGCTCAACAAGTTCACGCGCCGCTTGCCATGGGCGCTGATGCTGGCGCTCGTCTCGATCACGTCGACCGCTGAGGAACGCCGTCTCACCATGGGGTGGCGTTTCATGGCGGGGGAGATCAAGGGCGCGGAGCGGCCCGACTTCGACGACGGCGCATGGCGCCAGGTGGCCGTGCCGCACGACTTCTCCATCCTGGACAAGGCGGACGGGGCGCCACCCTTTGATCCCGCCACCGTGGGTGGCCGCGACTCCGGCTACATCCCTGGTGGCACCGGCTGGTACCGGCGTCATCTCACGCTGACTTCGGCCGAAGCCGCCCGCGTGGTCCGGCTCAAGTTCGAAGCCGTCTACATGGACTCGGACATCTGGCTGAATGGCGAGCCTGTGGGACAGCATCGCTACGGCTACACCGCATTCACGCTGGACCTGACAGGCAAGGTCAAGGCGGGCGACAACGTCATCGTCGTCCGGGCGCGCCATGTGGACTCGTCGTCGCGCTGGTATGCCGGCTCGGGCCTGATCCGCCCGGTGGCTGTGGAACTGCTGGACCCGGTGTACATCGACCCCGACAGCGTGGCGGTTGCGACCCGCGCCGCGACCGGTCAACGGGCGGACCTGGACGTTCGGACACGCCTCTCCAACCGCCAGGTCAAGCCACAGCAGGTGGAAGTGGTCACGGCCGTGACCAGCGTCGACGGCAGCGAGACCGTCGCCCGCGCCAGCAAGCGTTACGTCGTGCCGGCGCGCGGCCAGGTGGATGCCGGGCAAGCTCTGGCCGTGGACAAGCCCAGGCTGTGGGGGCCGTCGGCACCGCATCTCTACCTGCTTCGCCAGGAGGTGCGCGTTAACGGTGTCGCGACCGATGTGCGCCTGACCCGCTTCGGCATCCGTACCGTGGCGATCGATGCGAAAAACGGCTTGCGCATCAATGGCGAGAAGGTGCTGCTGCGCGGCGGCAACATCCACCACGACAACTACATGCTCGGCGCCGCCGGGCTTCCCGATGCGGATGCGCGCAAGGTCGCGCTGATGAAGGCGACCGGCTACAACGCCATCCGCAACGCCCACAACCCAGCAAGCCAAGCCACCCTGGACGCTGCCGATGAGCTCGGCATGCTGGTCATCAACGAGGCCTTCGACGCCTGGCGAAACAGCAAGACCAGYGCCGACTACGCGCGCTTCTTCGCTGACAACTGGCAGAAGGACTTGGACAGCCTGATCATCAGCGGCCGCAATCACCCCAGCGTGCTGTTCTGGAGCATCGGCAACGAGATCCGGGAGCAGGGCACGCCCGAGGGCGCGAAGACCGCACGGATGTTGGTCCAGCGGGTCCGCCAGCTCGACGCGACCCGGCCGGTGACCCAGGCGGTCAGCATCGACTCCCCGACGATCGCCAGCGCATATGGCGAGCTCGACGCGGCCGGCTACAACTACATGCCCCACCTGTTCGAACGCGACCACGAGCAATACCCGTCGCGCGTCATGTACAGCGGCGAGTCCCTGTCCCGATACGCCTTCAACTACTGGCGACCGGTGGAGACCCTGCCGTGGGTGATCGGCGATTTCGTGTGGACCTCCTTCGACTACCTCGGCGAGGCCGGCATCGGCTGGGTGAACGCCAAGCAGGACTGGAAGACCTGGGGCCCATATCCGTGGCACCTGGCCTATTGCGGAGAGATCGACGCTACCGGGCGCAAGCGACCCGCCGCCTATTACCGCCAGGTGCTGTGGAAGACCGGCATCGACCCGATCGCGGCCTTCGTCGAGCAGCCGGCTGGCACTCGCGCCTTCCCGCACCATCCCTTCCCGGAAGGCGACCCGCACAGCGACTGGACGCTGGAGGACGTGCATCCCAGCTGGTCGTGGGGCGGCCAGGAAGGCAGGCCGCTGAACGTCGCGGTGTACTCGGAGTTCCCGGAGGTCGAACTCTTCCTCAACGACAAGAGCCTGGGGCGGCAGGCCGTAGGCCTCGCCACTGAATACAAGGCCCGGTTCGTCGTGCCATATGCCCCGGGCCGCCTGCTGGCGGTCGGCTATCGGGACGGCAGGCGCGCTGGCCAGTGGGAGCTGCGCACAGCGGGTCTGCCGGCGGCGTTCAAGGCGACCGCGGATCGGTCGCAGCTGAAGGCCAATGGCGAGGACCTGGCCTACGTGACGATCGAGCTGGCCGACAGCGACGGCGTTCCCATCTACGCGCGCGCCGGTGATCGCCAGGTGAAGGTCAGTGTGACCGGCGCCGGCGTGCTGGGCGGCGCGGGCAACGGCGACCCCGTCGATGCGAGCAGCCTGCAATCGGGCGAACGCAAGACCTTCCACGGTCGGATGGTGGCGGCAGTCCGCGCGGGCGCTTCGCCCGGCCCCATCGTGGTTGAAGTTGCCGTCGAGGGCCTGCCGACGCAGCGGATGCGGCTCGACGTGATTGCGCGATGAAACCGCAGTAGCGCAGCGCTGGTCTGGCCGCTGGCCTCGTACAAGGGCCTGCCCAACGTGCTGATGCTGATGACGGGCCTGATCGGCGTCTACACCTTTGGGACCCGCCGCACCACGCCGGGCCGGCGCATCTATGCCCGACCATCGCTCACCCGTGCAAGCCCTTCAAGCTTGGCAGGTCTCCAAACCCCATTTGTTCAAGCGCGCCGTATACAAACAGGCGGGTCTTGACACCTAGCCACGCGCGATGTCGTTGATCCCATATGCCGCCGCTTGCGTTGGGATTCGACATGCTCACCCCATTAGCCTACCGAGCTCAGGCCGGCTGCAGCAGCATGCGGCCGAGCGCCTCGGGCCCGGCCGGCTGGGCATCGGGGCGCAGCAGCGCGCGGGCCGCGGCGTCGTTGCGCAGGTGCGCGTCGAAAAAGGCCGCCTCCCAGCCGCCCGTCTCGGCGTTGGCCGCTTCGTTGAAGCCGTGGGTCTGGCCCTTCATCTCCACCACCCAGGCGGGGCCGCCCACGGCGTGGGCGGCGGCCAGCACGTCGGCGGCCGGCACGTTGCTGTCCAACTCGCCGCTGACCGCAAACCAGGGCCGCTTGACGGCAGCGAGGCCGGCGAAGTCAAGGCCGAAGTTCCAGAAATTCGGGCCGGCACCCGGAGGCAGGTTCACGGGCAGGCCCATGGCCCGTGCCGCGGCCATGCCGATGCCGGGAAAGGGCACCGTCCCGAAGCCGGCCTTGATGCGCTCGTCGGCCAGGGACAGGCCGCGCCGCGCGGGGTTCAAGCCGCCCATCAGCGTGAGCACGGTCAGGCCGCCGGCACTGCTGCCGGTGGCGCCGATGCGGGCGGCGTMGATGTGGTCTGCGTAGTGTGGGTGGGCCAGCACATGGTCCAGCGCCGCGCGCACGGCCAGGCTGCGCAGGGCGAACATTTCGCTGCCGCCCGGCGTGCGCCTRTCACCGTGGTAAACGTCGACCACGATGTAGCCCTGCGAGGCCAGGTGCGCGAGCTTCCCGATGTGCCACAGCCCATGCGTGCCCTGCCCGCCGGAGTGAACGATCAGCGGGTAGCGCGCCCGCTCGTCGGCAAACAGCGGCGCCTCGCCGGGCCGCTGCATGTGCGGCAGGCGATACCAGCCGGTCTCCTCAGGGAAGGTGTAGTCGGGGCGGCGGTTGTCGGCCGGTGTCGGGTAGAACACCGTCAGCACCACCGGCAGGCTGCGTCCGGCCAGCGCCCCGGCATACGGCCAGTCCTTGGGCACCTTCACGTCGATCACCAGCGTGGCCTGGCGATCGCTGATCAGCTGGTCCAGGTACAGCGGGCCTTGCGGCGACAGGCTGCCGATGAGGTAGTCCGCCATCGGCGCTGCGGTCGCCGGCTCGGCCTTCATGCAACTGCTGCCCACCGCGTAGGGGCCGTTGCCGGGCGTCCAACCGGCGGCGCCGGCCGCGCCGGCGAAAGGCGCCAGCAGCATCCCGCCCAGGAACCTTCGGCGCCCCAAGCGGGCTGCCGTCACACGCGAAACATCCAACACAGCTTTTGCTCCCTCGGCCGACACGGCCGGGGCGCAGTGTGCCGTGCCAGGGAACGGCCCGGCGCTCGGCCCATGGGTATTACTGCCAGGACTCGAGCTCCAGCGTTCGCGAGCCGCCCACCAGCATCGGCGAGGTGGACGGCTCGCTGCGTTCCAGCTTCACGAGGCCGACGCCGCGGCAATACCACTCCAGTGTCGTCAGCGGCTGGTCGCGGTAGCCGGTGATGGCGTCGACGAAGATCTTCACCGTCGCGCTGCCACGCACGCGCAGGCAGGGCGAGAAGCTGCCTGCCGACGTGCGCACCACGTCGGACACCGCCTCGATTTCATAGGTCATGGGGATGTTCGGATGGCTGTGCTTGATCTCGCGCGGGTACTCGGCCGTGCGCATCAGCAAGTAGGCCGTCGTCGGCGCCTGCCATTGCGTGCCGACCACGAACGGCGCCTTCAGCACGAAGCGGCCCGGCGCATCGGCCACCGGGTCGGCCTGCATGTCACTCTTGCTGGCCACGCGCACGATGCCGCTGGCGTCGGCACGCAGCCAGTAGTTCACGCCGCTGTCGCTGCGGCGCTGCCAGGCGGGCTGGTCGTCCAGCACCAGCGTGGCCGAGCCCAACGTGCGCAGCGTCAGGCTCTCGCGCTCGCTGGTGTCGGCGCCGCTTCGCGTGGTGACGGTGTAGGTCCAGCGGTGGCCGGCTTCGAGCGGGAACCAGGACTGCCCCTCGGGCGCGCGGCTGCAGCCGGCCAGGGCGATCGAAGCGAGGAAGAAGTAGCGCCGCATGATCACTTCTCGGGAAGCTGCGGCAAGGGCATGTCGCGAAGCTTGACGCGCTGCTCGTCGCTGCCCGGCCGCAGCCAGGCCAGGCCCTTGCGACCGACCTTGGGCTCGGCCGTGCCCAGCTGGGCGATACCGTTGCGCACCTTCTTCAGGCCCTCGTTGAGCAGGGCATGCAGGTCCTTGCTGTAGGGCAACTGGTAGGCACGCGGCTGGGCGGCGGGCCTGCCGTCTTCCACGGCGTTGACCCAGACATAGAGGGCCCCGTCGCGCTTGCCGGCGGGCTCCTCGATGACGGCGGCCAGCAGCACGAAGCGCTCGGGCAGCGGATCGCCGCTGGGCCAGCCCCACAGCGTGTGGATGGCACCCTCGGCGTAGAAGTAGAAGCAGCTCACGCCGACCACCAGCAGGCCGCGCAGCCACACCGGCCAGCGCGACTGCAGCAGGGCAAGCAGACACAGCAGCAGCAGTGCGGCAAAGCTGAGGATGATGGGCAGAGTCATGGTCTTTGCATCAGACTTTTTGGAAGCGTGTTGACGTTGACGACGCTGCCATCGGGCTGCAGCGTGAAGCGCACGGCGGTGGCTTCGTCGCCCTTGCGGGCCAGCTTGACCGTGCCGTAGAAGACGACGTCGGCGCGCGGGTTGACCTTGATGACCGTCACGGTCACCGGCACCGGCTGGCCGTCGTTGGACTGGTAGTACTGGGCGTTGACGATGTGCTCTCCGGGCACGATGCCGCGGATGCTCACCACCTCTTGCCGGAAGGGGCTCTGGATGCGCTGGCCGTTGACGATGGTGGCGGCGTTGGCGTCACCGCGGTCGTCGCGGTCCAGGTACATCAGCCCGGCCTCGCGCTGGCGGAACCACACCAGGTTGCCGCCCGGGTCCTGCACCCAGGTGTCGATGTCGTTGGGGCTGTTGTCCGGCCAGGCGACGTTGATCAGGTACTCGGCCTTGGACGGCACGTCGCCGGCCTTGGTGGCGCGCGGGTTCATGGCCAGCAACGCCACGATGAAGCAGAAGACAAAGCCGATCAGCAGGTTGAACAGCATGTCGTAGAAGGGGTCGACCTCGGCCTCCCTCGAACCCCGGCGCAGGCGGCGCATCACACACCGTCCTTTCGGAGCGCGGCGCGTTGGATGTCGGCCACCAAGGCATCAGCGAAACGGTCCAACCGGGTCAGTTGCAAACCCAGCAGGATGTTGCCCACCAGGCCCACCATGGTCGTCAGCAGCGCCACGCCCAGGCCCGCCGTCAGGCTGCGCAGCAACTCCTGCGACTGCGCCGGGTCGAAGCTCTGCAGCTTGCCGATGGTCAGCGCCAGCATCGAGAAGCCGATGACMTTGCCCAGCAGCCCGAGCTTGAGCTGGATGCCGTTGACCCACCAGGCCGTGCCGTGCGGGCCATGGCTGTGCTCCAGCAGCAGCTCGGTGGCGATGTCGCCAGGCGCGCCCAGGTATTCGGCCGCCCAGCAGGCCTCTCCGGCGCGGGCGAGCCGCGGATCAGCCAGCAAGTCACGCTGGCGCTGCAGCTCGCGCGAGCGCTGGCCGCACCACAGCGTGGAGCACAGGAAGACGGCCATGATGACCAGCGTCAGGCCCGTGGGGTCGGCGCCCAGCAGCAGCGCCCAGACGCCGCGCGCACCCAGCAGCCAGGTGCAAAAGGCCAGGCCGCCGACGAGGGTCAGCCATTCCAGCCACAGTGGCTCGGCCGGGCGCGCGGGCCGTGGGGCGGCGGTCGCTGTGCTCACAGTTCAATCTCCATGCCGTCATGCGCCACCTCGATGCCGTGCGCCAGCAGCTCACGGCGCTGGGCGCCGCCGCGGTCGAGGATGGGATTGCTGTGGTGGATGTGCGTGAGCACCTTGCGCGGCGCGCCGCTGGCCCGCAGCGCGTCGATCATCCCGGGCCGCTCGCCGTGGCGGCTTTGCGGCAGGTGGCCCTTGTCGCTGGCGCTGACCGAGCCGATGCCGGCTTCCTGCATGCCGTGCTCGGTCCAGAAGCTGCCGTCGACGACGACGCAGTCGGCCCGGCGCATCCAGGCCAGCTCGGCCTCGCCAACCTCGGCCAGCGCTGGCGACAGGAAGACGCGCCGGCCCGTGCGCAGGTCCTGCACCTGCAGCGCGATGCACTCGCCTGCTGCCTCGCTGCGCAGCCGCGCATGCCGCGGCGCCCGCGCCGGCACGGCCACGGCGGCAAAGCTCAGCGCCGGGAAGCCCGGGATCTCGAAGGCGGCGCTGCGCACGTCGCCGGCGATGGGCAGCATGCGCCAGCGCACGCGGCAGTAGCTCTCCAGCACGTGCAGCAGCGGCAGCTCGGCCGTCAGGTCCTCGAACACCAGCGGCGTGGCATAGACCTCCAGCTCACGGCTCTCGCGCAAGGAGAGCAGCCCGGCCACGTGATGCAGCCGCGAGTCCAGCAGCACGACGGCGCGGATGGGCATGTCGCCCGCGTGGGCCGGCTGCAGCGCGGGCGTGGCCCGGATCTGCTGCGGCAGGTCGGGGCTGGCGTTGATGAGCAGCCAGCCCTCGCCGGGCCGCCCGTCCTGCGAGATGGCGATGGCGCTTTGCGTGCGCGCGCTGGCGTCGAGCTCACCGCGGCGCCAGCTGCTGCACAGCCGGCAGTGGCAGTTCCACAGCGGAAAACCACCGCCCGCGCCGGAGCCGAGGACGAGGAGCTTCATGGGAAGCCGCGCAGAAGAAGACGGGACATGGGAGCAGGCAGTCAGCAGGTCGATGCACCCAGGGGTGCAAGACCCGTGCCTTGCCAGAACGCCGTTGCAGCCGGCGTCAATGAGGGGTTTTGCTCCAGTTCGGCACAGCGCGGTGCAGCACCTCCCCCGGGAAAGTCCCGGGCCTGCATTGAGGCCCGGGAACAACGGTTAGGGCCTGTTAACGCTACGGCAGCAGGCCGCGTTGTAGCCAGAAAGCCCGCGAGCAAGGCGCGAAACGAAGCTTGGGTAGGCCCCAAGCGAGGCTTCGCAACGCCGCGCGCGGGCTTTCTGGYTACAACCCGAAGGGAAGGTCAGCCGCCAGGGGCCACTCAGCGTTGCACCGCTTGCCCGCATATCAATGCGGGCGGCGCACTGCGCCTTGATTGGCCCCTGGCGGCTGACCTTCGCGACTTACTGCCGTAGCGTTAACAGGCCCTGGGCGTGTTCCAGCGCAGCCGGCGGTAGATCGTGTTGCGGCTGATGCCCAACTGCTTGGAGGCCAGCGAGATGTTGCCGCCCGCTGCGTCCAGCGTGGCGCGGATCATGTCGATCTCGGCCTGCTCCAGCGTGCGCGCGCTCGCGGGCTCCGCGGCCGGTGCGACCAGTGCAGGAAGCGCGGCATGCGGCTCGAAGGGCGGCCAGGCCGGCGCCAGCGCGGGCGGCGGGGCCGGTGTCATGCCGCCCACAGCGCGCTGCATGTCTTCGAGGAAGTCATCCGACAGGTGATTCGTCGTCACCAGCCGCTCGCCTGCCGACATCACCGCTGCCGTGCGCAGCACATTGGCCAGCTGCCGGATGTTGCCCGGCCACTGGTAGCGGCGGAACATGGAGAGCACCTGGGGGCTGAGCTCGGGCGTGTCCTGCGGGCGCTCGGCCTGCAGGATGCGCCGCACGATGGCTTCCACGTCGGTACGTTCGCGCAGCGCCGGCAGGCGCAGGGCCAGGCCGTTGAGGCGGTAGTAGAGGTCCTCGCGGAAGGTCTGCGCGGCAATCATCTCGCGCAGGTTGCGGTGCGTGGCGCCAATGACGGCGATGTCCACCGCGATGGACTTGGTGCTGCCCAGCGGCGTCACGCTGCGCTCCTGCAGCGCGCGCAGCAGCCGCGCCTGCAGCGGCAGCGGCATGTCGCCGATCTCGTCCAGGAACAGCGTGCCGCCGTTGGCCTGCACCAGCCGCCCCGGCGCACCCTTGCGCCGCGCGCCGGTGAAAGCGCCTTCCTCGTAGCCGAACAGCTCGGCCTCGATGAGGCTCTCGGGGATGGACGCGCAGTTCACGGCCACGAAGGCCTGGCGGGCGCGCACCGAGTCGTGGTGCACCGCGCGGGCCAGCAGCTCCTTGCCTGTGCCGGTCTCGCCGAGGATGAGCAGCGGGATGCCGCGGTCCAGCACACGCTTGACCTTCTGGATGACGGTCTCCAGCTGCGGGTCGCCGGTGCGCAGGTATTGCAGGCCGGAGAAGCGCTGGGCGCCGTTGGCCGTGGCCGCCGTCGCCACGATGTCCGCCGGCTGGGCCGGCGCGTCCGGGCTGGGCACACCGCCGGTCCATTCGCCTTCGCGCAGCGAGCTGGTGCCCTGCGAGGGCTCGCGCGCATCGATGACGTCGGCCATCTCCGCATTGCGCAGGCCCCCCACCACCGGGCGCGAGGGCCAGTCGAAGCGCGCGCTGACGAAGAAGCTCTGGCCCGTTGGCAGGCACAGCTGCATCGGCGGCGACATCGGCATGCGGAAGTGGTCGTAGATGGCCGCCGGCGTCGTGCCCAGCAGGCTGCTCAGGCTGCGCATGCGCAGCTCCGCGCCGCTGACGCCGAGCTGGTCCAGCGCGGCGCGGTTGGCGCCCAGCAGCCGGCCTTCCGGCGACACGACCAGGATGCCTTCGAGCAGCGTGCCGATGAACTCGGGCCGGCTGTGGAAGTGCAGGCGCAGGCGGTTGTTGTAGTCGTCAGAGAGCCAGTGGTTCTCGATCATGCGGGCCGACATGCGCACCAGGCCCATGGTGTGCTGGTGGTAGCCGCGGTGGTCGCCCGTCACGTCCAGCACGCCGAGCATGTTGCCGCGCGGGTCGAAGATGGGTGAGGCCGAGCAGGTCAGGAAGTTGTTGGCGTGGATGAAGTGCTCGCCGCCATGCACGAGCGTGGGCACCTCCTCGAACAGCGCCGTGCCGATGGCATTGGTGCCCTTGGCATGCTCGGCCCAGTTCTCACCCGGCGCCAGCGCCACGCGGTGGGCGCGGGCCAGAAAGCTGTCGTCGCCCACCGCGTGCAGGATGGTGCCCTGCGCGTCGGTCAGCACGATCATGCTTTCGGTGTTGACGATCTGCTCGTAGAGCAGCTGCATCACCGGCGCGGCGTGGGTGTACAGGCGTTGGTTGCGTTCGCGCGCGAGGTTGAGGTCGCTGCGGATCATCGGGTCCAGCCCGCTTTTCTCGTGGCGCTTCAGGCCCAGCGCTTCGCTGCGCTGGTGGCTGCGCTCGATGAAGGCCTGTCGTGGGGGCCCCGGCGGCGCCGGGCTGGCCGGCGCTTCGGTCTCGATGGTGGGCATAGAGGCTCTCATGCGCCTGCCTGTCGCAGGCTTGTCTCGGCGGTGGCGCGGTCAGTGCCACGCCTGTCTGTGTCTGGCGGCCATCGTGTCCCAAAGCGGTTCGGCTGTCCATGACACAGGTCAAGCGCCGACACGGTCGGTGTTCCAGGTTGGAACAGTTCCGTCCTGGCATGTCGCTTGCAGCGCAGGGACAGAGCCCGAACGGGCCTGCAAACCCAGACAACGACCGGAGACAACCCATGAAATTCCATCCCCGCTTCATCGCCGGCAGCCTGTGCGTCGCGGCCGTCGTGGCCTGGGCCCACGGCGACGTCACCCCCCAGGCCGTGGACACCAGCAGCCTGCCCCAGCTGGGCGAAGGCTGGCGACCCGAGAACCCCTTTCGCGGCGATGAGGCCGCCATCAAGATCGGCAGCTCGGCCTTCAACCAGAACTGCGCGCGCTGCCACGGCCTGGAGGCCATCTCGGGCGGCATTGCGCCCGACCTGCGCCGGCTGGACAACGACTGCAGCACGCTGAAGGACGCCGCCAAAAAGGCCGCCTGCGTGAAGGAGAACGACGACTACTTCCTGAACACCGTGCGCCACGGCCGCAGCCGCAACGGCGCCGTCTACATGCCGCCCTTCGAGGGCGTGTTCACGCAGGAAGCGATGTGGGCGATCAAGTCCTACCTGGAAGTGCGCCGGGAGAAGCCGCTGTGAACCGGCGCCACATCCTCGCCTGGGCCGCCGCCAGCGCCCTCACCGGCACGGGGGCGAGCGCCGCCACGCTGGCCCAGGTGCGCGAGCGCGGCCGGCTCATCGTCGGCCTGTACGAGGACATGCCGCCCTTCCATGTGAAGGGCAAGGGCATCGACATGGAGCTGGGCCAGGCGCTGGCCGAGGCCCTGGGCGTCAAGTTCGCGCCGCTGGCCTTCAATGCCGACGAGAACATGAACGACGACCTGCGCAACATGGTCTGGAAGGGCCACTACCTCGGCCACGGCCCGGCCGACGTGCTGATGCACGTGCCGGTGGACCGCCCGCTGATCGAGGCCACGCCGCAGGCCCGCATCTTCGGGCCCTACTACCGTGAGCGCGTCATGCTGGCGCGGCGTGTGGATGAGCTGCCACGGCTGGAGACGCTGTCCCAGCTCGGCACACGCCGCGTGGCCGTGCCCGGCCAGACGCTGGCCGGCTGGCTGATGATCGGTGCGGACGGAGGCGCCTACCGGGAGCAGCTGCTGACGCAGTTCAAGGACGGCTGCGAGGCCGCCCGCGCACTGCAGCGCGGCGAAGTGGCCGCCGCCGCCGGCCTGGCGTCGGAGCTGGAGACGGTGCTGGCTGGCGACGCGGCCTACCGCATCGAGCCCCTGCCGTCGCCGCGTGCGCCGCGCGACGGCTGGGCGGCCGGCATGGCCGTGAAGCGCGACGCCACCGATCTCGCCCAGGCCCTGCAGGACGCGTTGAACCAACTGGTCAGCCAAGGCCGCGTCGCCGAGATCTTCACCAAGTACAAAGTGGCCTGGCGTCCGGTCTGAAGAGGGTGAAAGGAAATCCCGCATGCCCGCTTTGACTCCCCAAAACACCCCGCTCGTCGTTGCAAATGCTCGCCGTAGCCTGAGCTACGGCTGTGCTTTGCGCCTAAATCGGGGCGCTTTGGGAAGCCCTCTCGGCCACGCCGGATTCCCTCTCACCCTCTGAGCTTCGAGCCGGCCCGACCGCATCTGGAGATACCCATGAAAAAGAGATTTGCGCCCGCGGCGCGAAGGACGGCACTCGCACTGGCAGCCGCCAGCGCGGCCGCCCACGCCGCACCCGCACCCGCACCGACCGTCCTCGAACCCGTCGTCATCACCGCCACGCGCACTGAAGCCACGCCTTTCGACGTGCCCGCTTCCATCAACCGCATCGACGGCGACGCGCTGCGCGCCGGCCGAGCCCAGGTCAACATCTCCGAGGGCCTAGGGCAAGTGCCGGGCCTGCTGGCACGCGACCGCCAGAACTACGCCCAGGACGTGCAGATCTCGGTGCGCGGCTTCGGCGCGCGGGCCAGCTTCGGCATCCGCGGCGTGCGTGTCTACGTGGACGACATCCCCGCCACGCTGCCCGACGGCCAGGGCCAGATCACCAACGTCGAGATCGGCACCGTGGGCCGCGTCGAGGTGCTGCGCGGGCCGTTCTCGGCGCTGTATGGCAACTCCTCGGGCGGTGTCATCAGCATCTATTCCGAGAACCCCGCCGGCCCGCCGCGCCTGGACGCCGGCGTCAGCTTTGGCAGCGACGGCCTGCGTCGCGTGGCCGCGTCTGCCAGCGGCAGCGCAGGCGCCATCGGCTACACGCTGGGCGCCAGCCGCTTCGAGACCGACGGCTACCGCCAGCACAGCCAGACCGAGCGCCGCCTGGGCAACGCGCGGCTGAACTTCAAGCTCGGCGCCGACACGCAGCTGACGCTGATCGCCAACAGCGTCGAGCTGCCCGAGGCGCAGGATCCGCTCGGCCTGACCCGTGCCCAATGGCAAGCCGACCCGCGCGGCGTCGACCCCGGCGCGCTGAGCTTCAACACCCGCAAGACGATGAAGCAGCAGCAGGGCGGCCTGGTGCTGGAGCACGGCATCGACAGCGCCAACACCCTGCGCGTGATGGTCTACCAGGGCCACCGCACGACGATGCAGTTCCAGTCCATCCCGGTCGCGACCCAGGCCAATGCGCTGCACCCCGGCGGCGTCATCGACCTGGCGCGCGACTATCAGGGTGCCGATGTGCGCTGGCGCTGGAAAAGTGCCACCGCCAGCGTCATCGCCGGCGTGGCCGCCGACGAGCTGAGCGAGCACCGCGTCGGCACCCAGAACTTCATCGGCACGACGCTCGGTGTTCAAGGCGCCCTGCGCCGCGACGAAAGCAACCGCGTCAGCAACGCCGACCCCTATCTGCAGGCCGAATGGCGGCCCACGCCGGCCTGGCTGCTCAACGCCGGCGTGCGCCGCGCCAAGGTCAGCTTCCGCTCGACCGACGCCTACATCACCAAGACCAACCCCGACGACAGCGGCGCCGCCAGCTACTCGGCCACGCTGCCGGTGCTGGGCGCAAGCTTCGCGGTCAGCGAGCGCCTGCGCGTCTACGCCACCGCCGGCCGCGGCTTCGAGACGCCCACGCTCAACGAGCTGGCCTACCGCCCCAGCGGCGCCACGGGCCTGAACTTCGGCCTGCAGGCGTCGCTGAGCCGCAGCATCGAGGCCGGCATCAAGGCCCGGCCCTGGGACGGCGCCGAGTTAGCGCTGGCGCTGTTCCAGACCGGCACCGAGCACGAGATCGTCACGCAGACCAACCTGGGCGGCCGCGCCACCTACCAGAACGCCGGCGCCACCCGCCGCCGCGGCCTGGAAGCCTCGGGCTCGTTCCAGCTCGCGACCACGCTGCAGGCGCAAGTCGCCGCCACCTGGCTGGACGCGCGCTACCGCGACGGCTTCCTGACCTGCACCGCCACGCCCTGCGCTGCCGCCAACCAACAGGTCAACGCCGACAACCGCATCCCCGGCATTGCCCGCACCGCGGTCTATGGCGCGCTGACCTGGCAGCCCGCAGGCGGCTGGCGCTTCGGCGCCGAGGCGCGCGCGCTGAGCAAGGTCTACGTCAATGACCTCAACAACGACGCCGCCCCCGGCTACGCGACGCTGGCCGCACACGCGGGCTACCAGCTCAGCCTCGGCCCCTGGGAGCTGGGCGCCCTGCTGCGCGTGGACAACCTGGCCGGCCGCCGCTACGCCGGCTCCGTCATCGTCAACGACRGCAATGGCCGCTTCTTCGAGCCCGCACCGGGCCGCACCTTCCTCGCCAGCGCCAACCTGAGCTATCGCTTCTGAACCGGAGACCTTCATGGCCCGCCTGTTGCCCACCCTGACCCTGCTTGCCGCGGCAGTAGCCCAGGCCCAAG
Organism: Roseateles sp. P5_B10; assembly: GCF_056400485.1. Taxonomy (NCBI): domain Bacteria; kingdom Pseudomonadati; phylum Pseudomonadota; class Betaproteobacteria; order Burkholderiales; family Sphaerotilaceae; genus Roseateles; species Roseateles sp. P5_B10. Next base: position 6,133 of record NZ_JBFULE010000033.1, on the reverse strand, counting down.
CCGGCCCACTGGCCTATGTGTCCAACGAGGGCTCCGGCACGCTGAGCGTCATCGACACCGCCACCGACGCCGTGCTCTACGAACTGCCCGCGGGCGCCAAGCCGCGCGGTGCCGTCATCAGCCCTGACGGCCGCCGCGCCTACGTGAGCGACCAGCCCGGCAACCGCCTCGTCGTCATCGACCTCGCCGCGCGCCGCCAGGCCGGCGAGATCCCGCTCGGCGAGTCGCCCGAAGGCCTGGGCCAGTCGCCCGACGGCCGCTGGGTCGTGGCCGCCGTGGAGGAGGCCAACGAGATCGTCTTCGTCGACACGCGCACCATGGCGCGCAGCTTCGCCGTCAAGGTGCGCGGCAAGAACCCTGAGCACGCCGTCTTCAGCCCCGACGGGCGCTGGGTGCTGGTCAGCGCCGAGGAAGGCAGCGCCGTGGATGTCATCGACGTGGACAAGCGCAGCCAGGTCGCGCAGATCCCGGTCGGCACGCGCCCGCGCGGCATCGGCTTCTCGCCCGACGGCCGGCGCGCCTTCGTCGCGGCCGAGATGTCTAGCGAGATCTACGTCATCAACATGCAGACCTTCTCGGTGCAGGACAAGCTGATGGCCGGGCCCAAGAGCAATGGCATCAGCGTGCACCCCGACGGCAGGCGCGTTTTCATCTCCAACGGCGGCGATGCGACCGTGTCGGTGCTGGATGTGGAGCGCATGGCCCTCGTCGCCACCATCCCGGTCGGTCAGCGGCCCTGGAACATGGCGCTGACGCCCGATGGCCGCAAGCTCTATGTGGCCTGCGGGCGCTCGGGCGCGGTGTCGGTCATCGACACCGAGACGCTGCAGCGCGTGGCCGAGGTGGCGGTGGGGAAGCTGCCCTGGGGCGTGGTGATCCGCTAGCAGCGGCAACCGGGGAACCCCATGACTCACCGCCACAGCAGTTGCTGGGCGGCGCTGGCACTCGCCTATGCGTCCGCCTCTCACGCCCAGATCCAGCTCGAACGGGTTCAGGTCGTCGGTGTGTCGCCGGTGGCCGGCGTCGACATCCCGCGCGACTGGATCCCCGCCGCCGTGCAAACGGCGCGCGCCACCGACATCGAGCGCAGCCAGGCCCTGGACCTCGCCAGCTTCATGAACCGGCGCCTGGGCAGCGTCCACCTCAACGAGATGCAGGGCAACCCGCTGCAGCCCGACGTCAACTTCCGCGGCTACACGGCCTCGCCGCTGCTGGGCTCGCAGCAGGGGCTGTCGGTCTACCTCGACGGCGTGCGGCTGAACCAGCCGTTTGGCGACGTGGTGAGCTGGGACTTGATTCCCAAGGCGGCCATCGCTTCCATCGCGCTCAACCCGGGCTCCAACCCGCTGTTCGGCCTGAACACGCTGGGCGGCGCCCTGAGCGTGCAGACCAAGGACGGGCTGAAGCAACCGGGCACGTCGCTGCAGCTGACGGCCGGCTCACACGGCCGCCGCGCCGCCGAGTTCGAGCATGGCGGCCATGACGGCGAGGGCACGCATTGGTACACGGCCGGCCACAAGTTCCGCGAGCGCGGCTGGCGGGTCGATTCAAAGTCCGACGTGAACCAGCTCTTCGCCAAGCTCGGCCACCGCAGCGCTGACACCGACATTGCACTGACCGCGTCGCTCGCCGACACCGACCTCAACGGCAACGGCCTGCAGGAGCAACGCTTTCTCGAACGCGACCGCGCCAGCGTCTACACGCGCCCGGACAACACCCGCAACCGCGCGGCACTGCTCAACCTCGCGCTTTCTCATTCGCTCGGCGAGCAGTGGACGCTGGCCGGCAACGCCTACGTCCGCAGCATCCGCACGCGCACCTACAACGGCGACCTGAACGACGACGCGCTCGACCAGTCGCTCTACCAGCCCAGTGCCGCCGAGCGCGCGGCGCTGGCGGCTGCGGGCTACACCGGCTTTCCCACCGCGGGCGAGAGCGCGGCCAACACGCCCTTCCCGAAGTGGCGCTGCATCGCCCAGGCGCTGCTGAAGGACGAGCCTGGCGAGAAGTGCAACGGCGTCATCAACCAGACCCGCACGAACCAGCACAACGCCGGCTTCACCACCCAGCTCAGCCACGACGGTCGGCTGCTTGGCTTGCCCAGTCAGTCCCTGATCGGCGCGGCGGCCGACTTCAGCCGCAGCCATTTCGTGCAGGGCTCGGAGCTGGGCTACCTGAATGCCGACCGCAGCATCACCGGCGTCGGCGCCTTCGGTGATGGCGTGAGCGGCGGCAACGTGGACGGCGCGCCCTACGACACCCGCGTGGACCTGGCGGGCCGCACGCGCACGCTCAGCCTGTTCGCCAGCACCGTGCTCACGGTGGCGAGTGGCACGCACCTGACCGTGTCCGCCCGCTACAACCACAGCACGGCGCGCAACCGCGATGCCATCACGCCAGGTGCCGGCCCGGGCTCACTGGACGGCGACCACGCCTTCAGCCGCCTCAACCCCGCGCTGGGCCTGACCTTCACGCCGGTGGCCGGCGTCAACGCCTGGGCCGGCGTGAGCCAGGGCAGCCGCGACCCGTCCTCCATCGAGCTGGGCTGCGCCGACCCGGCCAACCCCTGCAAGCTGCCCAACGCCATGGCCGGCGACCCGCCGCTCAGGCAGGTCGTCACGACGACCGTCGAGGCGGGCATCCGCGGTGCGTCTGGCGGGCCACTGGCCTGGAGCGTCGGCGTGTTCCGCTCCGACAACCGCGACGACCTGCTCTTCGTCACCGACGACGCGGCAGGCTTTGGCTACTTCAAGAACTTTGGCAAAACCCGCCGCCAGGGTGTGGAGCTGGGCCTGAGCGGGCAGCCCGCCAAGGGCCTGGCGGCGGGCATCAACCTCACGCTGCTGGACGCCACCTACCGCACGGCCGAGCGCGTCAACGGCGCGTCCAACAGCAGCAACGACTCGGCCCGGGCGGGCTTGCTCGGCGTGGACGGCAATATCGCCATCCGCCCCGGCGACCGCATCCCGCTCGTGCCGCGTCGCATGCTCAAGCTCTATGCCGATCTCGACCTCGGCGATGCGTGGTCGCTCGGCGCCGACGCCATCGCGATGAGCGGCGCAGCAGCGCGCGGCAACGAGAACGGCCTGCACCGGCCCGATGACACGTACTACCTCGGCGCGGGCCGCAGCGCCGGCTACGCGGTGGTCAACATCAACGCGGCCTGGAAGCCGATGAAGGGGCTCAAGCTCTTCGCCCAGGTCGGCAACCTGCTCGACCGCGTGTATGCCACCGCCGCGCAACTCGGCCCCACGGGTTTCGACAGCGCGGGCAATTTTCAGAGCCGGCCCTTTGCGGCCAACGCGAACGGCGACCGGCCGTTGCGCCATGCGACGTTCTACGCGCCAGGCGCGCCGCGCAGCGTGGTGGTGAGCGTGAAGTACAGCTTCTAGCGAGAAGCCCTCGGGCACTGCTGCGCGCCGCCACACCCACGCTGCACGGCGGCACAGCGCGCGCCCGCGCCACGCAACAGCCCGCGTCGGGGCACACCCGCAGCAGCGTGCCAGCGCGGCACGCGTCATGGCTCCCACTGCGCCGCGCGGCAACGCCCGCGTGGGCACTTCGCTCCAGCCCGGTACTGGCACAGCGCTTGCGCAAAGCACCCTGCCCAAAACCACAACCGGAGACAACATGAACATCAACACCCGCACCTTCATCGCCGCCGCGCTCACCGCCGCGGGCACAGCCCACGCCGCCGACTTCAAGGCCGGCGAATGGGACCTGAGCCTGGGCGGCATCATCAACGCCTACTACACCCACACCAGCTGTTCCGGCTCGCAGGCCGTCGGCGGCGTGGCGCTGGCGACCAAGGGCCTGGGCTGCGGCGGCACCGATGGCCGCACCGTCATCGGCAACGGCCTGCTGCCCAATGCCCTCACCACCACGGCCAAGACGCGCCAGGACGGCTATGACATCCAAGCCACGCTGATGATCGGCGCGGCCGTCGCCTCGGGCGACGCCATCTCCAACAACAGCAACGTCGACGTGCGCCAGGGCTTCGTCACCTTCGGCAATGCCGACATGGGCAGCGTCAAGCTCGGCCGCKACTACGGCCTGTTCGGCCAGTCCGCCATCCTCGGCGACATGACCCTGCTCGGCGCCGGCGCCCCCGTCAGCGCCACCCAGCGCAACCGCGTCACGCTGGGCCACATCGGCTCCGGCTACACCTACCTCGGCACGTATGGCCAGATCGCCTACAGCCTGCCCGCCAGCGGCGGCTTCTCGGCCACGGTGGCGCTGATGAGCCCCGTCGACGCCGGCGCCGCCATCGGCCGCAACGAGCCGCAGCTGCAAGCCCTGGCCACCGCCAAGTTCAATGGCGGCAAGGCCTGGGTGGGCGTCAAGCACCAGAAGTTCGAAGGCACCGGCGGCGCTGCCAGCTTCACGATGAACGGCGCCGAGGTCGGCGCCAGCGTCAGCCTCGGCGCGCTGGGCTTCGCGGCCAATCTGCAATCGGGCAAGGGCCTGGGCGTGCTGTCCGACGGCGACAGCGGCAACCGCAAGCAGACCAACGTGCTGCTGCAAGCCACCTGGCAGGCCACGGCCAAGACCAAGTTCGGCCTGAACTGGGGCGAGAGCAAGCTGAAGGATGGCGTGGCGAGCGACCTGCGCAGCAACACCAATGTGACGGCCGGCCTGTACTACGGGCTGACCAAGAGCGTGACGCTGGTGGGGGAGGTGAGCCGGACGACGTCGAAGCCGGTGACCGGCAGCGACGCCAAGATGAGCGGCGTAGCACTGGGGGGGATCGTGTTCTTCTGACCTATCGCACTGCCCTCGCGGCGACGCGGCGAGGGCGTTAATCCTGGCAAATATCTGATTCGCGTTGCGCGGCCGCAAAAGCAGTCCGCGCCGCCGCCGTGCGGGTCGCGCGGCGCAGACTCCTGGCAGGCCTGCCAGCGCCGAGGCAAACTGAGGCCCGATTGACCCGGAGCTGACTTGCAATCCAGGCGCCGCTCTTTTCATGCCGCGATGGCGGCACTCATCCAGGCGGCTTGCTGTGCCGGCGCCTGGTCGCAGCCCGTAGCCATGGCACCGGTCACTGCGGCCGACACCGAAGGCAACAAGTTGGAGGCCGTGAGAGTTGAAGCGGCCAGGCAGCCCTATCGCAGCCTCTTCGTCACCGGTGCGATGAAGACCGACACGCCGATCCGCGACCTGGCGCAGAGCGTGCGCGTGCTGTCGGCCGACATGCTGGCGGACGCGGGTGTGACCCAGTTGGCCGACGCGCTGGAGCTCGGCAGTGGCATCGCCAGGCAGAGCAATTTCGGCGGGCTGTGGGACAGCTACGCGATGCGCGGCTTCACGGGCGACCCGAATTTCGGTTCCGACTACATGGTCAATGGCTTCAACTACAGCCGCGGCTACAACGGGCTGCGCGATACCGCCAACACCGCCATGATCGAGCTGCTGAAGGGGCCGGCGTCGGCGCTCTACGGGCGCGGCGAGCCGGGCGGCACGGTCAACATCGTGACCAAGAAGCCGCTGTTCCAGCCCGGCCATGCGCTGGAGGTCTCGGGCGGCAGCTTTGGCCGCCTGCGCAGCACGGCTGACCTGACCGGCCCGTTCAGCGAGCGCCTGGCCTACCGGCTCAACGCCGCCAGCGAGAAGGGCGACAGCTACCGCGACCACGTGCACTCCGAGCGCCATATGGTGGCGGCGTCCCTGCTGTGGCGGGCCGGCGATGCCACCACCGTGTCCTACGAGTTGGAGCACGCCAGGCAGCGCGCCAACTTCGACCGCGGCATCGTCGCGATCCACGGTGAACTGGGCCGCCTGCCCCGCTCGCGCTTCCTGGGCGAGCCCGGTGACGGCCCGCACGCCACCGAGACGACTGGCCACCAGGTCTTCGTCCAGCACGACTTCAACGATGACTGGGCGATCCAGGCCGGCTTCGGCCACCGCGAGAGTTCGATCCATGGGATCTCGACCGAGGGCCGCTTCCTGCTGGCCGACGACCGCAGCCTGGTGCGCCAGCGCCGCAGCCGCGACAACTCGGCGCTGGACATGTCGGGCCGCTTCGAACTGCTGGGCAGGCTGCGTGCCGGCGGCCTGGTGCACCAGTTGCTGGTCGGCGCAGATGCGTACCGGTTCATCGACCAACGCAAGCAGTACCGCGTTGCCGTAGCCTCGG
>NZ_JBFULE010000032.1:0-21120 GCF_056400485.1 Roseateles sp. P5_B10 | reverse complement strand
GTGCTATCTGCGCAACGAGCGCGCCCTGCGCTTCTTTGAGCTGGCCGGCTTCAAGCGTGAACTCGGCAGCGCCCGCACCTCCGAAGTCGGCGGTGCGCGTGTCGAAGAGATCCGACTGCATCGCTCCCTCGTCTGAGGCCATCGCACCGTGAGCAAAGCGCCCTGCGGGGCGCTTTGTCTTTTCCTTGGTGCTGTCGTCAAGGTATCTGGGTGTTCCGGGCCGAGCGCCGGGCCGCTCCCTAGCCGGCCCGCGCTGGCGAAGTGCTTGCGGCTCAACGCCGCAAGCGTCGCCGTCCCCTCGGGGGACCGGTCAGGCGCGCCCGCGTTCAGCAGGGCGAGACTGGACGAGGGGTCCTATTTCAAGCCGCGTAACCGCCAGTGGCCAGGGCCCAGCCATCGGTGGCGTCGTCGTGGCGCTGGATGTGCACGGGGCTGAGCTTCTTGGCGGCCGCGCGCTCGACCAGGTTCTCCGCCTGCTCGGCCGTCAGCTGCAGCGCGAAGCGGGCCCAGCGCTTTTGCACCAGGGGCAGGGTCCAGGCATCTTCAAGTGCCCAGCGGATCTGATGCGGCTCCTGCAGCTCGGCAGCCGCCAGCACGCGAGGGGCCAGGGCGAGCAGGAAGCGGTTGAAGTCGGTGCGCAGCGTGTCGGTGGGCAGCAGGGCCTCGAGGCGGCTCAGGCGGGCGCTCCAGCCGGGCGTGGCGAGCTGGCGCGTGACCAGGGCCTGCAGGGCCTGGATGGGGTTGAACAGCCGCAGCCGGTTGGGCGGCAGCACGTGGAGCGGGATCAGCGCGGCTTGCTCGTGGCTCAGCGGTGTGACAAAGCTGGCCAGCACGGCCAGGCGCTGCCACTCGGCCTCGGCCAGGCCGCCAATGCGCGTGATGGGCCCGGCGGCGCAGCTGGCGGCCATGTCGGCCAGCGCAGCGTAGCCACGGTGGCCCTTGGCCCGGTTGGCGCGGCGGCTCATGACGGCCAGGTTGCCGGCCGCGTAACCGGCATCGTCGCGGACGCGGTCGATGCTGGTGCTCTCGCCGTCCAGCAACTCCCGGCTGATGGGGCAGTGCTGGGTTTCCAGCTGGGCGAGATGGTGCGGCGTGAGCTGGATGTCCTCGAAGCTGCGGCCGCGTGCCCACGCGTGGGTGCGCAGGGCCAGCCAGCGCTCGACCTGCGGGCTGGCAGGCGTGCGCACCGGGCGGCCACGTGAGGCCAGCCAGCCGCGCTGCAGTGGCGACTGCGGGTAGAGATGGGCGATGGGCGGCGTGATGCCATGCAGGGCGTAGTCGCGGCCCAGGGCCAGGCCGGTGCGCTCGTGGGCGCTGACCAGAGCAGGGGTGTCGTCCATGTCCAGGTCGAACTGGACCAGCGGGCTGCTCTGGAGGCGGGGGGCGATCTGGGCGTTGATGACGGCTTGCATGACTGACTCCTGATTGAGAGGCACGCCTGAGAGTCGCGGGCCTTGGATATCAGTTTGTGAGCCAGGTAGCTCAATAGGTGATCTACCCTGTGAAAAAAATCAGATGCGCATAAAAAAAGGCACCGTAAGGTGCCCTTCGGAAGGCCGACGGAAACTCAGCCGCGGCGCCGGCGCAGCCTGGCGCCCACCACGGCGACTCCCGCAAGGGTCAGGACCATCGAGCCCGGTTCGGGCACGCTGGTCACGCTGAGGAGCAAGGACATGCAGCCCTGCTGCTGATGGCAGCCGGACGCAAGAATGGTTCCGTTGTCGTTGATCCGCTGGGCCGTGCCGATCAGCCAGTCGGACGAGCCGACCAGGTTGTTCAGGTCGTACATGGTGCCCCCCGTGTAGAGGAAGCCATGACTGAAGCCGTCGATGCCGTTGTTGGAAATGCCAACGACGTCGCCCGCGGCGTTGATGTCTTTGCCCTGGCTGTAGGAGCCGCCCAGGGTGCCCAGATCGATCATCTGCCCGCCGCTGTACCGGAAGGCGCGAGTGAAGCTGTCCGCGGTGTAGGAATATCCGGTGGCCTGACCCCCATCGTTGATGGCCGCCGGAATGCTGAGGGCCGACCCCAAGGTGCCGAGGTCCGTCATTGCGCCCTGGCTGAAGATGGCCGCATGGCCGCCGGCAGTGCCGAGGATCTGGCTGTGGTTGTTGATGGCCGTGACGTCGGTGAAGCTGGCGCCCAGGGTGGCCAGATTGATCATCTGCCCGCCGCTGTAGAGGAAGGTCGCGGAGTTCTTGTTGCCGGCGGTGACCGACATTCCTACGACCTCACCCGCGTTGTTGACGCCGTAGGCTTGGCTGAAGCTTCCGCCCAGCGTGCCCAGGTCGGTCATCTGCCCGTTGCTGTAGAGGAAGGCACGGATGTCGGGATAGCTGCTGGAATAGGACCCGCCCACCACCTGGCCGACGTCGTTGATGGCTTGGGCGTCGGTGGGGCTGTACCCGTTGCCCAGCGGATTGGTCCCGCCCAGGCCGCCGATGTTTACCGTGTTGCCGCTGCCGTACAGGAAGCTATACGTCGCGCCATTGGCATTGGGCAGATAGGCCAGCCCAGTCACCTGGCCGGCGTTGTTGAGGTCCTTGGCATAGCTGGTGGGATATAGCGATTGCACGGCCAGCGGTGTGACCGAATAGGTCGGCGCTGCAGCCATGCACTCGGCGCCAAGGGCTGCCCAGAAAAGTCCCGCGCAGATTTGACGCAAGAATGATGTCGACGGATTCATGTCACTCTCCCTGCCTGCTCCCGGATGTTTGGCATCCGTGAAGCAGGCTATTGATTTGTTGGCCGATTCAAGCCCGCCGAGTGTGCAGAGATGCCAGCGGTCGGGGCACTGAGAAAACCCGAATGGACCGCACCGAACGCTTTTACAAGATCGAGCAGCTGATCCGCTCCCGCGGCTGCGTGTCATTCGCCGAGTTGATCGAGGCGCTGGAGGTGTCGCCGGCCACGCTCAAGCGCGACCTGGCCTACCTGCGGGAGCGGCTGGACGCGCCCATCGAGTACGACGCCGGCGAGAACGGCTACCGTTTCGGCCAGCAGTGGCGTGGCGGCAAGCATGAGCTGCCGGGGGTCTGGTTCAACGAGGCCGAACTGCACGCCCTCCTGACCATGCAGCAGATGCTGGCCGGCCTGGATGAGCAGGGTGTCGTGGGCCGCCACCTGCAGCCCATGTTCGACAAGATCACCGGCATGCTGGGCGTGGATGCGGCCGAGGCCGATGAGCTGCGGCGGCGCGTCAGGCTGATTGGCACCGCACGCCGGCGCATGGCCAGCGACAGCTTCGAGACCGTGGGCAGCGCCGTCGTCAAGCGCAAGCGCCTGGCCATCCGCTACCGCAAGAAACGCGATGGGGCGGGCAGCGAACGCGAGGTCTCGCCCCAGCGCCTCGTGCATCATCGCCACGCCTGGTATCTGGATGCCTGGTGCCATGCCAGCGACGCCTATCGCCGCTTTGCCCTGGACGGCATCGAGGCGGCGACGCTGCTGGACGCCGACGCCCGGCCTGTGCCCCTGGCTGAGCTGGAAGCCGAACTCGACCAGGGCTACGGCATCTTCGCCGGTGGCACGCCGCGCGAGGCCGAGCTGGTCTTCAGCGCCGGCACGGCGGCCTGGGTGTCGCGCGAGGAATGGCACCCGGCCCAGCAGAGCGAATTCCTGCCCGACGGCCGCTGGCGGCTGCGCCTGCCCTATGTCGATGACACCGAGTTGCTGATGGACCTGCTGCGCCATGCCGGCCAGGTGGAGGTGCTGGCGCCGGCCGCCTTGCGCGAGGCCTATGCGCAGCGCTTGCGGCAAGCGGCCGCGGCCTTGTAGGACAAGCCCGCTTCAATCGTGGTGGGGCATGTCAGGCCATGTCCAATCGCGTTAGGCTGCAAGCGTGTTTGATCCCCCGATCAAGGAGCCAGCGATGAGTGATACCAGCCAGGCAAAGGAAAAATTGGCCTCGGACTTCCGTGCGGTGATGGAAGACATCGACGCGCTGATGACGGCCACGACCAACAAGGCGGACGGCGAGGTGAAGGCCTTGCGCGCCCGCATCCAGGACCGGCTGTCCGGTGCCAAGGACAAGCTGCTGGACGCCCAGCATGAAGCCCTCCAGCGCGCCAAGGATGCCGCCGTCGCCACCGACGACTATGTGCATGCCAACCCCTGGCAGGCCATCGGTGCCGCGGCAGCCGTGGGCCTTGCGATTGGCGTGTTGATCGGCCGCCGCTGAGCCCCGCTTGAGCGACGCCAAGGAACCCGTCTCCGCGCCGCTGCGGCGGCTCGGGGTGTCGTTGCTGACGCTCAGCCGCATTCGGCTTGAGCTGTTTGCTATCGAGGCCCAGGAGGAGAAGGAGCGTATCGCCAGCCTGCTGCTTTGGGCGGTGCTGGCCGCGCTGCTGGCGGGCTTTGGCCTGCTGATGGGGCTGGTGTTGATCACGGTCGCCTTCTGGGACGATCACCGGCTGCTGGCTCTGGGCGGCGGCACGGTCGTTCTGATCGCTGCGGCCGTCGTCGCCGTGCTCAAGGTCAAGAAGCTGATCGATCAGCCGGCTAGCCTGTTCCAGTCCAGCATCGGTGAGTTGYGCGCTGACGCCGAAGCGCTGCGCCGGCCAGGGCCATGATCCCCAGGATCCCGGCCGACCCGGCTCTGCGCAGCGAGCGCAAGGCCAATCTGCTGCTGGCCTCCGAGTTGATGCGCGGCCAGGCTGCGTTGTCGGTGGACGATGTCGGCCAGCGCGCTGACGGCTGGGTGCTGCGCATCCTGGCCTGGCGCGATCTGCTGTCCAACCCCATCGTGCTCGCCGCGGCCGGCGGCGGAGCGGCCTTGTTTGCCGGCGCGGGGGCAGACCGACGCGGCAAGCTCTGGCGCGGGCTGCGCTGGGCCTGGCTGGCCTACAAGGTCTGGGGCCGGCGCAAGCGCTAGGCTAGCGGGCTGTCGCGGCCGCGCATGTGAGCCGGGGTGCTGTCCAACTCAGGCAGCCAGGGCATGGCCGAGTCTTTCCAGACCTGCACCACGGGCTTGAGCTGGGCACGTTCGTTCACGCAGCCCAGGCGGATGTTCAGCGTCTTGGGTACGTCGGCTTCCGTGGCGAAGAGCTGGGTGCCGCAATCCCCGCAGAAGGCCTGTGCACGGCGGTTGCCGCTGGCTGCGACCTTCACATACTGCTTGGGCGTGCCCTGCAGCTCGACCTGCTCGACCGGTATGGACACCACCGCCCGGAAGGGGCCGCCCGAGATGATCTGACAGTCGGCACAGTGGCAGGCAAAGACCTTGGCGGGATCGGCAGTCGCCGAGAAACGGATGGCGCCGCAGTGGCATTGACCGGTGATTTGCATATGGGCCCCTGGGCTTCAGTTGTCGGCCGCGTCCAGCCGCTTCATGCGCTCGCTCTGCCAGTAGACGTCGTCGCCGCCCAGCCCGTCGAGATTGGCGCGATTCAGCACGCGAGCCAGCACGAAGAGCAGGTCGGACAGGCGATTCAGGTACTGGCGCGGCGCTGCGCGCACGGCCTCTGTGGCGGCCACCTGGATGACGGCGCGCTCGGCACGGCGGGCAATCGTGCGACAGACATGGGCGATCGCCGCGCTGCGCGTGCCGGCCGGCAGGATGAATTCCTTGAGCCGCGGCAGATGCTCGTTGTAGTGCTCCAGCGCTTCATCCAGGCGCAGCACGGCGGCGTCCTTCAGCAGTTCGCCGCCGGGCCAGGACAGCTCCCCACCCAGGTTGAAGAGCTCATGCTGGATGGTGACGATGAGGTCGCGGATGTCGTCGGGCAGGGGTTCGGCCAGCAGCAGGCCGAGGTTGGAGTTCAGCTCGTCGACGTCGCCCATGGCCTGCACGCGCAGATGGGTCTTGGGCACGCGGCTGCCGTCGGACAGGCCGGTGGTGCCGTCGTCGCCGGTGCGGGTGGCGATCTGTGAAAGTCGGTTGCCCATGATGGCGGTGCAGGTCGGTGATCGGACCTGCATCCTGCCTGAATCTTCAGGCCACGGCCGCTTTGGGTGGCAAGGTGTTGACCAGGATGCGCTTCATCACGGTGAGGTACTGCTTGAACAGGCTGCCGGTGTTGTAGCGCAGGCCGTATTGGCGGCACAGCGCCTGCACCTGCGGCGCGATCTCGACGTAGCGGTGCGCCGGCATGTCGGGGAAGAGGTGGTGCTCGATCTGGTGGCTCAGGTGCCCCGTGAGGATGTGGAACCAGCGCCCGCCGGTGAGGTTGCTGGAGCCGGCCAGTTGGCGCAGATACCAGTCGCCGCGGGTCTCGTTCAGGCAGTCCTCCTGCCGGTAGATGGCCACATGCTCGGTGAAGTGGCCGCAGAAGATCACCACATAGGTCCACAGGTTGCGGATCAGGTTGGCCGCGAAGTTGCCGGCCAGCACGCGCGGCGCGCTCCACAACGCCAGCGCTGGGAACAGCAGATAGTCCTTGAACCACTGTTTACCCACCTTGCCGAGGAAGCGGTTCAAGCGCTCCTTGAACACGGGCTTGGGGATGGCGCCGTGCTTGTAGCGGCCCAGCTCCAGGTCATGCGAACCGACGCCGTACTGGAAGCCCAGGGCCAGCATCAGGTTGGCCAGCGGCTGCAGCCAGTGGCGCGGCTTCCACTTCTGCTCGGGCGTCATGCGCAGCAGGGAGTAGCCCAGGTCGCGGTCCTTGCCGAGGATGTTGGTGTAGGTGTGGTGGGTGACGTTGTGCGAATGGCGCCAGGCCTCGCCGTCGCAGGCGATGTCCCACTCGAAGGTCTGGGAGTTCAGCGCTGGGTCACCCGTCCAGTCGTACTGGCCGTGCATGACGTTGTGGCCGATCTCCATGTTGTCCAGGATCTTGGCGTGGGCCAGCGCCAGCACGCCGGCGATCCAGCTCAAGGGGCCGACACCGAAGTGCAGCAGCGCGCGGCCACCCACCTCGCTGGCGCGGCAGATGGCAATCATCTTGCGGATGTGGTCGACGTCGGCCTGGCCGAGGGAGTTCATGACGCCGGCGCGGATGGTGTCGAGTTCGGCCTGGAACTCGTCGACTTGGGAGCGGGTCAGGAAGTGCATGATCAAAGGTCCAGTTCGAGGTCGGAGCGGGCGGCGCTGACGCACAGCCGGATCAATTCGTTGGGCGCGCTGGACAGCTCGCCCGTGTGCAGGTGCTGCACCGTGCCGCTGCGCTTGACGCATTGGCAGGAGCGGCAGATGCCGATGCGGCAGCCATGCTTGGGTGCCAGGCCGGCGGCCTCGGCCTGGTTCAGCAGCGGCGCGGCGCCCAGCGACGCGAAGCCGGTGGCGCTGCGCAGCAGCTGCACGCGCACCGGGGCGCTGAGGGCCTCGGCCGCCAGCGGCGCGGCGGCAAAGCGTTCGCTGTGCAGCGGCGCGGTGGTGCCGTGCGCCTGCCAGTGCGCGTGTATCGCATCCATCAGCCCGGCGGGGCCGCACACCCAGGTGGCGCGCTCGGCCAGGTCGGGCACCTGCGCCTGCAAATCGGCTGGCGTGAGATGGCCGACGCTGGTGGTGAAGTGTTGAATCAGGCGCAGCCCCGGCATGGCTGCCAGCTCGGCGGCAAAGATCTGTTCGACCGGGCTGCGGCAGCTGTGCACAAAGACCACACGGTCGGCCGCGCCGCGTGCCTGGAGCTCGCGCAGCAAGGCCATCACCGGCGTGATGCCGCTGCCCGCGCTGAGCAGCAGGATCTTGTCCGGCCACACGGCGGGCAGCACGAACTCGCCCATCGCCGGGCCGAGCGTCAGCACATCGCCCACGCGCACGCTCTCATGCAGATGCGTGGACACCCGCCCCTGTCGCTTGACCGTGATCGCCAGCAGGCGCGAGCCCGGGCGCGACGTCAGCGAGTACATGCGCTCGTGCCGGCGACCGTTGATCTCCACCGTCAGCGACACGAACTGCCCGGCGCGGGCGCCACGCCACATCGCGTTGGGGCGCAGCACCAGCGTGCGGGTGTCGGCCGTCTCGGCGATGCACTTGACCACCCGGGCCTTCACCTGATGCAGGGACAGCAGCGGGTGCAGGGCCTGCAGGCTGTCCTCGACCGCGCTCTCGCGCACGATGGCCGCCACCCAGGGGTGTTGCAGCGCGGCGCGCAGCGGGCGAGTCAGGGCTTCTAGGCGGGTGGGGAGGTGCGTTTRCATGGTTGCATTGTGTACGTTTGTACACAAACATACAAGCCACTAAACCCGGGCGGTGCGCCATGCTGTGTACAAATAGGCAGTCAAGCGGGTGAAGCTACGATACGAGTGTTCACAAAATAACCTGCCATGTCCGACACCCCCGCCGACAAGCTTTCCCGCGCCGAGCGCAAGGACCTGACCCGTGCCAGCCTCACCCAGGCCGCGCTCGCGCTGATGGGCGAGGGGCGCAGCTTCACCAGCCTGGGCATCCGCGAGATCGCCCGCGAGGCGGGCATGGTGCCCAACGGCTTCTACCGGCACTTTCGCAACACCGACGAGCTGGGCCTGGCGTTGGTGGAGGAGGTGGGCATCAGCCTGCGCCGGCTGCTGCGCGAGGCGCGCCAGGGCGGCGCGGCACCGGCCGACCGCGTGCGGGTGTCGGTCGAGGTCTATTGCAGCTATGTGCAGCAGCACCGGCTGCTGTTCCTTTTCATCAGCAGCGAGCGCGGTGGCGGCAGCCGCATCCTGCGCCTGGCCATCCGCAACGAGGTGCGCCACTTCACCAACGAGATGGCGCAGGACTTCCGCGCCATCGGCGCCTACCCCGACATGCCCACGGCCACGCTGCAGATGGTGTGCGGGCTGATCGTCAACACCATGCTGGCGGCAGCGCCCGAGATGCTCGACCTGCCGCCCCAGCAGCCGCTGCTGGAGGCCGAAATGATGGACAACTTCGTGCAGCAGCTGCAGGTGGTGCTGCTGGGCGCGGCGGCCTGGCGGGTCAACCCAGACTGAGCCCGCCCCTCAGCGCTGGGCGACCGGCATGCGGAAGGTGTTGACCAGGCCCGACAGCTTCTCGGCCTGCTGCTGCAGGCTCATGCCGGCGGCGGCGGTTTCCTCCACCAGCGCGGCGTTCTGCTGCGTCAGCTGATCCATGTGCGAGACGGCCTCGCTGATCTGGCCGATGCCGGTGCTCTGCTCGCTGGACGCGCGGCTGATGCTGGTGACGAGCTCGGCCAGAGAGCGGATGGCGTCGACGGTTTCGCGCATCGTTGCGCCGGCGCCCTTCACGAGGCGGGCGCCGTCCTCGACCTGGCCGACGCTGGTGGAGATGAGGACCTTGATCTGCTTGGCAGCCTCGGCCGAGCGGCCAGCCAGCGCGCGCACTTCCGACGCGACGACGGCAAAGCCGCGGCCCTGCTCGCCGGCCCGCGCGGCCTCCACGGCGGCGTTCAACGCCAGGATGTTGGTCTGGAAGGCAATGCCGTCGATGACGGCGATGATTTCCTCGATGCGCCGGCTGCTGGCCTCGATGGCGCCCATGGTGCTGACGACCTGGTCGACGGCCGCGCCACCCGAGATGGCGACCGTGCAGGCGCGCTGGGCCAGGCTGCTGGCGTCGCCGGCCTGATCAGCATTGCTGCGCACGGTGGCGGTCAGCTGCTCCATGGAGCTGGCGGTTTCCTCGAGCGCCGAAGCCTGCTGCTCGGTGCGCTGCGACAGGTCGCGGTTGCCCGAGGCCAGTTCCTGCGAGGCTTGCGCCACCTCGCCGGCATTGCTGCGCACCTCGCCGATGACGCCGCACAGGCTGTCGCGCATGGCCAGCAGCGCCATCGTCAGCTGGCCGATCTCGTCGCGCGCGCTGACGATGACGTCGCCGCTGAGGTCGCGTTCGGCGATCTGCTGGGCCAGGCCGGCGGCATGCTGCAGCGGCACGGTGATGCTGCGCGAGATGCCGCGCGCGAGCAGGAAGACGGCGCCCAGCATGAAGGCCAGCAGGCCGAAGACGACCCAGCTGCTGGTGCGCAGGCTGGACACGCGCGCGCCGAGCATGCCGTCCAGCGCATCCATTGCCTCCTCGGCAACGACATACATCGCGTCGATGGTGCGGGTGTAGCTGGCGATGTAGTCGGGCGCCGCGTAGRCCAGCTCCTCCTTGGCAATCAGCTCGTCGCGGGTCAGCTTCAGCGAGCCGCGCACCTGTTCGTCCAGTGCGGCGATCTTGCTGCCCAGCCGGCTCTTGAGGTCGGCATTGACGGCGAAACTCTTGTCGAAGGCCGTGCCCATGCCGGCATGCTGGTCGGCGGCCTGCTGCACGAGGCCGGCCAGCAGGGTGCGGCCTTCTGGGCCGATCTTGCCTTCAGCCAKAAAGCCGGCGCCACGCGCTCGCGCCTGGCCCAGGGCCTCGGTGGCGATGGGCAGCCGCGTCAGCGTCGCGCTGATCAGGAAATAGGTGTCGGCCTCGGGGTCGAGGATGAGGCCGGACTGGTCGACGAGCTGGTCCAGCAGTTTGAAATAGACGGCGATGAGCTGGGCGTGCAGGGTGCTGCTCTCGGCCGCCTTCAGTCCCTTGGCGCCCACCTGGCTGGACAGGCTGTCCCAGCGCGTGCGCGCTTCCTGCCAGGTCTGGCGCATTGCGTCGTTCGCGCCATCGCCCTTCAGCATGGTGTCGACGGCGGCAACCTGCTTGACCACCTCGGCGTTCTTGGCCGAGCGTGCCGTCTGCACCGAGTCGTTGCCGCCCAACACGGCAGCCGACAGACCGCGGTGCTGCTGGGTCAGCTGGGCCAGCCGCACGAGCGTCCGCGCGGGCGCCAGGCCTTCGAGCTCGCCCTGCGCCGCCTGAGCCAATTGACGCGCCTGGCGCACCTGGAAGGCCGAAGGGATGCTGATGGCCACCAGCACCAGCAGGGTCAGCAGCATCAGCTTGCGGCTGATCGTCAGAGTGGTCGTCGGGCTCATGGCGTTCTCCTCGTTGGCAAGGCCCTGCTGCGGCGCCGATTCAGTGTCGGCGGCCGCTGCGGTGGAAGGCCGGTTTGTGCACGGGTGCCTCATGCGGCTTGAAACCCTGGGCCGACGTCCAGCGCGGCGCGGGCGGGGCGTCGTGGGGCGGTGGCGGGTGACCGAAGACCTCGCGCCAGCGCGCGGCCAGCAGATCGAAGCGCACCGCGCCGAAAGCGATGAGGGCAACGGCCGCGACGAGCAGCAGCCAGGTCAGGGTCGGGTCCATGCAGGTCTCCCGGGGTTCGCTGTGTGCCCCATGCTGTCACCATGCGAGGGGCACTGCAACACAATCCTTGTCTGACCCCCTGGAGTTGGCCATGAACGCGCCCGAATCCTTCTCGCCCGCCCCACTCCCGGCCGCGCTGCTGGACAGCCTGCGTGCCGACTTCGCCGAGCGCTGCTCGATCGCCCTGGCCGTGCGTGAGCAGCATGGCCGCGACGAATCCGTCTTCGACGTACCACCGCCGCAGGCCGTCGTCTTTGCCGAAAACGAGGCCGAGGTCGCGCGCGTGGTGGCGCTGTGCGCCCTGCACCGCGTGCCCGTCATTCCCTACGGCGCCGGCTCGTCGCTGGAAGGCCATCTGCTGGCCGTGCAGGGCGGCATCAGCCTGGACGTGTCGCGCATGAACCAGGTGCTGCGCATCGACGCCGAGGACCTGACGGTGACTGTGCAGCCTGGCGTCACGCGCAAGGCGCTCAACGAAGCGCTCAAGCACGAAGGCCTGTTCTTCCCCATCGACCCCGGCGCCGACGCCAGCCTGGGCGGCATGGCCGCCACGCGCGCCAGCGGCACGAACGCGGTGCGCTACGGCACGATGCGCGAGAACGTGCTGGCGCTGCGCTTCGTGTCGGCCAGTGGTGAGGTCATCCGCAGCGGCTCGCGCGCGAAGAAGAGCAGCGCCGGCTACGACCTGACGCGCCTGGTCATTGGCAGCGAAGGCACGCTGGGCGTCATCACCGAGCTGACCGTCAAGGTCCACCCGCTGCCCGAAGCCGTGTCGGCCGCGGTCTGCTTCTTCCCCAGCATCGACGCGGCCGTGCGTACGGCCATGCAGATCATCCAGATCGGCGTGCCCATCGCCCGCTGCGAGCTGCTGGACGCGAACGCCATCAAGGCCGTCAACGCGCACGACAAGCTGGGCCTGAAGGAGGCGCCCATGCTGCTGATGGAATTCCACGGCAGCGAGGCCGGCGTGGCCGAGCAAGCGGCCACCGTGCAGGACGTGGCGGCGGACTTCGGCGGCGAAGCCTTCGAATGGGCCACGACGCCCGAGGCGCGCACGCGGCTGTGGACCGCGCGCCACCACGCCTATCTGTCAGGCCTGCAGATGCGCCCCGGCTGCCGCGCGGTGACGACGGACACCTGCGTGCCCATCTCGCGCCTGGCCGAGAACATCAACGCCTCCATCGCCGAGGTCGAAGCCGCCGGTCTGCCCTACTTCATCGTTGGCCATGTCGGTGACGGCAACTTCCACATGGCCTATCTGCTGGACCCGGTCGACCCCGAAGAGCTGGCGACGGCCGAGCGGCTCAGTGCGCAGATGGTGGCGCGGGCGATTGCTCTCGAAGGCACGTGTACGGGCGAGCATGGGATTGGGTTGCACAAGCAGGGCTTCCTGCTGGACGAGACCGGCGAGGAAGCGGTGGGGTTGATGCGCGCGGTGAAGCAGGCACTGGATCCGTTGGGCATCTTCAATCCGGGGAAGATCTTTGCGGGTTGAGCCGTTTCCTGTGTGTCGTGCCTTGAGCAAATCGGGCCACACTAGGTAGTCATTCGAACCCATGCTGAGGCCAGCAAATGACACCAACTGAGCTTCGCCAGTTGCTCCTCTATGGAGAGTCGACGGACGAGAATTTCAAGAGGTTGCCGCCTGAAGCCGGCGGCATCTGGTGCAGTCGCCCCACGCGAGAGCAGGTCGAGCGTGGCCGCTATTTCATGTATCTACGGGTGGCTCTCCTTGCCGCCGCAACGATCTACCTTTTCTACTTCCATAGAGGCATAGGTGAAGCGAGAGTGCTTCCATGGATCATTGCTTGCTACGAGTTCGCGTACTACACCCTACGAAAAGAGAAGGACGAACAGGATCACTTACTCGCACGAGAGCGTTATACGAGCCGTGTAGATGAGCTTATCCATGCCTTGCATCCACGCTGGAAGCCGGAGAAGGTTTAGCCGATGGACACCACTGCCGCCCCTCCCGTTGGCGCGCTGCGCCAGTTCGATGACCTGCCCGGCCCGCGCGGTGTGCCGGTATTCGGCAACCTGCTGCAGATCGACTCGACGCGGGTGCATCAGCAGGTGGAGGCCTGGTGCGAGGAGTTCGGGCCGATCTTCAGGCTCAGGCTGGGCAAGCGCCGCCTCGTCATCGTCGGTGACCACGAGCTGATCAGCACGGCACTGCGCGACCGGCCTGATGGCTTTCGGCGCACGCAGCGGCTGGAGGACATCGGCCGCGAGATGGGGCTGAACGCGGGCCTGTTCGGCTCCAACGGCGAGGCCTGGAAGCGCCAGCGGCGCATGGTCATGGCTGGGCTGGGCCCGGTGCATGTGAAGCGCTACTACCCGTTCCTGCTGCGCGTGGCCGAGCGCCTCGTCGGCCGCTGGCAGATCGCCGCGCGCGAGGACCGGCGCATCGAGCTGCAGGCCGACCTGATGCGCTTCACGGTGGACGCGGTGGCGGGCCTGGCCTTTGGCGAGGACGTCAACACGCTGCAGTCCGACGAGGACGTCATCCAGCAGCACCTGAACCGCATCTTCCCGATGCTGTTCAAGCGCATCTTTGCGCCGCTGCCACTGTGGCGCTGGTGGCCCTCGGCCGAGGACCGCGCACTCACGCACAGCGTCGCTGAGGTGAACGTGGCGGTGCAGGGCTTCGTCGCCAAAGCGCGGGCACGGATGGCCGCCAACCCGGGGCTGCGCGAGGAGCCCGGCAACTTGCTGGAAGGCATGCTGGTGGCGGCCGACGAACCCGGCAGCGGCATCGACGACGAGCAGGTGGCTGGCAATGTGCTGACCATGCTGCTTGCCGGCGAGGACACGACGGCCAACACGCTGGCCTGGATGATCTGGCTGCTGTGGCAGCACCCCGACGCGCTGGCCCAGGCGCGGGCCGAGGTGGACCGCATTTGTGGTGAGGCCGCGCTGCCGACGCTGGAGCAGCTCGGCGCGCTGGACTTCGTCGAGGCCTGCGCGCACGAGACGATGCGGCTGCGGCCGGTGGCGCCCATCAACGTCATGCAGGCCATGCGCGACGCGCGTGTGGGCGATGTGCAGGTGCAGGCCGGCATGATCGTCATGGCCGTCATGCGGCGCGATGCCACGAGCGAGCGCCACCTGACCAACGCGACCGCTTTCGACCCCGCGCGCTGGCTGGTGGATGCCAAGCAGGCCGGCGCAGCCAAGCGGCTGAGCATGCCCTTCGGTGCCGGGCCGCGCATCTGCCCGGGGCGCTACCTGGCGCTGATGGAGATCAAGCTGGCCATGGCCACGCTGCTGCGGCACTTCGACATCACGGCGGTGGATACGCCCGACGGCCAGGCGCCGCGTGAGCTGCTGCAGCTGGCGATGGGGCCCGTGGGCTTGTCGATGCGACTGGCACGGCGCTCGGCCGCTGCGTGACGGCTGAGCCTCCAGATATCGATTCTGGTATCGATCACACCGTCGAATTCATCGCCCCGGACTTGAGCGCATTCTCATAGAGGGCGCGAGTGGATTGCGCAGGGGTCGCCATGGCGTCAATCAGGGAAAAGCAGGTGTCCAAATGATTGCGCTACCACACAATCTAGCGCAACGACAAAAATGGAGACGCCGTTGAAGACCCTTTCCATCGCCTGCCTCGCCGGGGGCCTGGCCCTCAGCGGCCTGGGCGTCGCCAGCCCGCAGACGGACGCCGAAGCCCAGGCCCGCCAGATCGTCGCCAAGCTGACGCTCGACGAGAAGACGGAGCAGCTGCTCAACGGCGCGCCGGCCATCCCGCGGTTGAACATCCCGGCCTACAACTGGTGGACGGAGTCGCTGCACGGCGCCTTCGGCCCCGGTGCGACGACGAACTTCCCACAACCCATCGGCCTGGCCGCCAGCTTCAACGACCGCCTGATGCAGGACGTGGCGGCCAGCATCAGCACCGAGGTGCGGGCCGTCTACGCGCTGGGGCGCGGCAAGCCCAACCCGAACAAGATAGGCGGCGCGCTGGACACCTGGTCGCCCAACATCAACATCTTTCGCGATCCGCGCTGGGGGCGGGGCCAGGAAACCTATGGCGAGGACCCCTTCCTGACCGCGACGCTCGGCAAGGCCTTCGTGCACGGCATGCAGGGGCCGGACCCGGCGCTGCCACACGTCATCGCCAGCCCCAAGCATTTCGCCGTGCACAGCGGCCCCGAATCCACGCGGCATTCGGTGGACGTGTGGGTCTCGGCGCAGGACCTGGAGGACACCTACCTGCCCGCCTTTCGCGCGGCAATAGTCGACGCGCAGGCCGGCTCCATCATGTGCGCCTACAACCGGGTCAACGGCGAGCCGGCCTGCGCCAGCCACAGCCTGCTGGTGAAGACGCTGCGCCAGGACTGGAAGTTCAACGGCTACGTGGTGTCGGATTGCGACGCCGTCGTCGACATCCATGCCCACCACAAGTACGCGCCCGACGCCCCGGCCGGAGCCGCCGCCGCCCTCAAGGCCGGCGTGGACAACGAGTGCAATGGCGCCACGCTGTCGCACACGCCGGGCCTGGGCGAGCGCTACAAGCAGGCGCTGGCGCGCGGCTACATCCGCGCGGCCGACATCGACAACGCGCTGGTGCGCCTGTTTGCCGCGCGGCTGCGCAATGGCGATCTGCCGGGGCTGGGCGAGCGCAGCTTCCCGAAGGCCGAGGCGATCAACTCGGCCGATCAGCGCGCGCTGGCGCTTCGCGCCGCGCTCGAGAGCCTGGTGCTGCTGAAAAATGACGGCGTGCTGCCGCTGCGCGCCTCGGCCCGCATCGCCGTCGTCGGCCCGCTGGCCGATGCCCGCCGTGTGATGCGGGGCAACTACTCGTCCGGCCAGACCGGGCCGACGCAGACCGTCTTCGAGGGCCTGCGCCAGCAGTTCCCGGCGGCGCAGGTCAGCCTCGTGCCCTTCGGCCCCTCGATCACCGACGGCGACCCGGTGCCCGCCAGCGCCTTCGTCGCGCCCGACGGCAGCCCGGGGCTGCGTGCCAGCTATTTCAAGCTCCAGCCTGGCTCCCCAGTGGCGCCGGGCAAGCGCCGTTTTCAGGAGAAGGCCTTCGCCAGCCACGGCGTGGCGCAGCTCGACTCACGCGTGCGCGACTTTCCCGAGTCCGGCGAGGTGACGCGGGTGGTCTTGACGGGCTTCTTCGTCGCCCCCGAGACGGGCAGCTACCGACTCGGCGTTGCGGGTGCCAAAGGCCAGGTGCGCGTCGCCGGCCGTGATGTGACGCTGGCCAGGCGCCCGACGCAATGGGCCGAGCCGGTGGCCTTGACGCAGGTGGACCTCAAGCAGGGCGAGCGCTATGCGCTGCAGTTCGAGACGGAGTCCGGCGCCGGGGCGCCGCCCGGCATGGTCTGGAAGCGCGTTTCCCGCCAGCCGCTGGCTGACCTGCGCGCCGCCGTGCAGGGCGCTGACGTGGTGGTCGCCGTCGTCGGCCTGACGTCGGACCTGGAAGGCGAGGAGATGCCCGTCAAGATCGAAGGCTTCCAGGGAGGCGACCGCACGACACTGGACTTGCCGGCGGACCAGCGCGCCTATCTCCAGGCCGCGGCGCAGGGGAGCAAGCCACTGGTGGTGCTGAACCTGAGCGGCAGTGCCATCGACCTGTCCTGGGCGCAGGCGAATGCGGCGGCGGTGCTGCAGGCCTGGTACCCGGGCGAGGGTGGCGGCCAGGCCATCGCCCAGGTGCTCAGCGGTGCGGCCAACCCGGCGGGGCGGCTGCCGGTGACCTTCTACCGCAGCGCGAGCGACCTCCCGCCGTTTGACGACTACCGCATGGCCGGGCGCACCTACCGCTTCTTTGACAAGCCGGTGGTCTACCCGTTCGGCCATGGCCTGAGCTATTCCAGCTTCCGCTACGAGGCGCCCAAGCTCGAGGTGCAGGACGACGGCAAGGACGTGGGCCTGGTGGTGCGCACGGCCATCACCAACACCAGCACGCGCGATGGCGACGAGGTGGCCCAGCTCTACCTGGCGCCGCCGCGCTTCGAGGGCGGGCCGCGCCTGGCGCTGCGTGGCTTTCAGCGCCTGCATCTGAAGGCGGGCGAACGGCGCGAGCTGAGCTACCGGCTCGATGCCCGCGACCTGAGCTTCGTGGACCGCGACGGCGTGCGCCAGGTCATGCCTGGCAGCTATGGCCTCAGCGTGGGCGGCGGCCAGCCGGACACCGGCGCTCCGGTCGAACGCGCGACCTTCTCGCTGGCGCGCCAGGTGCTGCTGCCGCATTAACCCATCAACTCGTTGGACAACGACCATGCGATCACTTCTCTCCACCTTGCTGGCCCTGCTGCTGGCCTCCGCTGCCACATGCGCCCTCGCGCAGGACGGCACCATCCACCCGCTGCAGGCGCCCGCCGAGCCACGCGCCATCCCGCTCGGCACCGGCGGCGTCGACAAGCAGCCGGCCGCCGAGAGCTGGTTCCGTCAGTGGGGCGAGCCGATGGTGCGCAACGTCACCACCGCCACGCTGACGCCCTACCTGCCCGCGCCGGGCAAGGGCAATGGCGCGGCAGTGCTGGTGGCGCCGGGCGGGGGCTTCCGCTGGCTGTCGATCAACAACGAGGGCTGGAAGGTGGCCCAGGCGCTGGCCGACCAGGGCATTGCCGCCTTCGTCCTCAAGTACCGGCTGCAGCCGACGCCGGACTCGCTCGACGGCTTCAAGGACTCGATGAACCGCATGTTCACCGCGGCCGGATCGAGCGACGGCAACCCGCGCTCACTGGTGCCCGACCTCGCCAACCAGCTTGCCGACGCCGAAGCGGCCCATGCCCTCATCCTCTCGCGCGCCAAGGAATGGGGCGTCGACACCAGGCGGCTGGGCATGGTGGGCTTCTCGGCCGGCGCGGGCCTGACGATGCACAGCACGCTCAACTCCAAGACCATGAAGCTCGCCTTCATCGCGCCGATCTACGGCGGCATGGGGCCGGTCGACGTGCCCAAGGACGCGCCGCCGATGTTCAACGTCATCGCCAGCGACGACTTCCTGTTCCGCGGCCAGATGGGCGTCGTCAAGTCCTGGTTCGATGCCGGCCGGCCGGTCGAATTCCATCTCTACCAGAACGGCGGCCATGGTTTTGGGCTCGGCTACCCGGGCAAGACCGCCGAGGGCTGGTTCCCGGCCTTCGTCCGCTGGTTGGACGTGAATGGCTTTCTGAAGGCCGGCGCGGCAAAGTAGAGGTCTGTTGCCGCCAGACCTTCGCCATGCTCACCTTCCGCATCCCGTGCCTCGCCGCCGTGGCATCTGCCGCGCTGCTCATCAACCCCGCGGCAGGCGCCTCGGTCGCGGAGAAGGAAGCCATGGCAGTGACCCAGGCTGCGTGCGACGCCTTCCGCCTGCGCGACCTGGCGGCGCTTGAACGCCTGCTCGCACCTGAGTTCAACCTCGTCAGCACCAACGCCGAGGTTCAGAGCCGGGCGCAGGCGCTCCAGGAAGTGCGCGATGGCGACCCGCAATATGAGCGCTTCGAGAACCACAGCATGACGGCGCGCATGTATGGCGACGCGGCGGTGGTGCAGGGCATCACCTCACTGAAGGGCCGGTCCGGCGGCAAGCCCTTCGCGGTCGATGTGCGCTTCACCGACACGCTGATCCGGGTCAATGGCCGCTGGTCGATCGTGGTCAGCCATGTCACGCGCATGCCGTCCTAGTCCCGAGTGATCAGGACGCCTCGCATCGGGCCGTCCACAAACATCCCCGGCGCGGCCAGGCGGGATTCACCACAATCCTGCGCTTTCGCCGTTTTCTTGAGGAGATACCCATGTTCAGCCACGTGATGGTCGGTACCAACGACATCGAGCGCAGCAAGCGCTTTTATGACGCGGTGCTCGGCACGCTCGGCGTGCCCGAGGGCTTTCGCAACCAGGGGCCCTCGGGCCACCAGCGGGTGTTCTACCGCCATGCGGGCGGCACGTTCTGCATGAGCCAGCCGATCAACGGTGAGCCGGCCTCGCATGCCAATGGCGGCACCATCGGCTTCGGGTGCGCGTCGCCCGAGCAGGTGCAGGCTTTCCACGACGTGGCGGTGGCCCACGGCGGAGAGTCCATCGAGCAGCCGCCGGGCCTGCGCGAGGGGGCGCTCGGCGCGATGCACCTGGCCTATGTGCGCGACCCGGACGGCAACAAGCTCTGCGCGCTCCACCGCATCAAGACGGCTTGAGCCGACGACCGAGGCCCATGAAAAACGCCGCCCGAGGGCGGCGTTCCTGTCTTCGGCGAGCGCTCTTTAGAACATCGCCTTGAACTGCACGCCATACGTGCGCGGCTCGTTGATGAAGCCGGTCAGGTTGTTGAAGTCGATGGCACCCGTCACGCGGATCTGGTTGGTCACGTTGCGCACGAAGCCGGCGGCTTCGTACTTTCCGTTGCCCCACAGATAGCCCACGCGCACGCCGCCTTCGGTCAGGCTCTTGCCCGTGAACTCGGTGGCCTCGTACAGGAAGAAGTTGACCTTGGAGCGGTAGGCCCAGTCGGTATAGACGTAGACCTCGTCGCCGCTGGCGAGAGGAATGCTCCAGCGCGCGGTGAGGTTGTAGGTCCACTTGGGCGCGTTGGGCAGCGAGTTGCCGTCGACCATCGCGTTGTTACCGACGATGGGGTCCTGCACCGTCGGGAAGGCGCCATTGACCTTCAGCGAGCCGCCCGGAGGCACGCCCAGGCCGGCGTCCTTGAGCTTGGTGTTGTTCAGCGAGCCGCCGAAGGTGACCATCAGGTCGGGCGTGATCAGCGCTTCGAGGTTGATCTCGGCGCCGGTGCCGGTGGCCTTCTTGGCATTGAGCAGGCGGGTGGCGTTGACGCTGCCGCCCACGGCCGTCAGCTGCAGGTCCTTGACGGTGTAGCTGAACAGCGAACCCGACAGGCGCAGCGTGCGCTTGAGCAGTTCGCTCTTGAAGCCCACTTCATAGGAGTTGACGGTTTCCGGGCTGGCCTGCGATTGGCCGGCGAAGGCCGATGCGTTCTGCATGGACGACGCGCGGAAGCCATTGGCGTAGCGGGCGTAGAGGTTGGTGTCGGCGTCGAGCTTGTAGGTGGCCGACAGGTCGCCGCTCCACTTGCCGTCGTCGGTACTGGCGCTGGTGCCGGTGGAGGTGTTGAACAGGCCCGTGCCGGCGTGGGTGGTGGACAGGTCCTTCTTGTCCTTGGTGTAGCGCAGGCCGGCGCGCAGCTTGAGCTCATCGCTGACGGCGTAGTTGAGCGAGCCGAACACCGCGCCGGCCTTGTTGGTTTGCGCGCTGTAGATGTGGTCGACGTCGGCGTGGGTCGTCGTGTTGTAGGTGATGTTGTCGATCGTGTACTTCTCGTCGAAGAGATACACGCCCGCCTGCCAGCTCAAGGGACCGGCGGTGTTGGACTCGAGGCGCACTTCCTGCGTCAGCTGGCGGTGGCCGTTCATGCCGCTGCCGGTTTCGGACTGGAAGGGGATGCCGGGTGCGCCGGGCACGCCGCCGTCGATGTCGCCGCGGGACAGCGGCTTCACATGCTCATAGCCGCTGATGGCGTAGATGTTCAGCCCGGGCACGGACCACTTCAGGCGCAGGCTGCCACCGGTCTGCTTCAAGGTCTGGTCGTTGACGCCATTGAAGGCGGCCTTCTCGGCGTCGAAGCCGTCGGCCAGGTCGTTCGTGCCGCGCTTGATGGCGTTGGCACGGAACAGGCGCGGGCTGCCGTTGAGGTCGCGCACGTGCAGGTTGGCCAGGGCGCTGAACTGCTTGTGCGGCTCGTACAGCACCTGGGCGCGCACGGCGCTGTCGCGGTAGCCCTCGGTCTTGGGCGTGACGGCGCCGGGGGCGGTGTTCTCGGCCCAGTCGCCACGGCGCTGGCTTTGCGCGGAGATGCGGGCAGCCCAGTCGCCGCTCAGGGGCAGGTTGGCCGCGCCTTCGAGGTTCAGCGTGCCGTAGTTGCCCACCGTGACGCTGGCGTAGCCGTCCTGCTTGTGGCTGGGCTTGATGGAGTCGAACTTGACGACGCCGGCCGGCGTGTTGCGGCCGAACAGCGTGCCCTGCGGGCCGGCGACGACTTCCACCGCGGCGGTGTCGAAGATGGGGAAGCCCTTCAGGATGGGGTTCTCCTGGAT